>CACVAR010000024.1:0-7049 GCA_902727905.1 uncultured Sulfurovum sp.
GAACCTACAGCCTTAACTCCATATAAACGAAATAAAAAAACTTGCTATAATTCTTTTTCTTTAAAAAATAAATAAATTAATACCATAAAGGTAACCCCATGCCAAGTTCAAAAAAAATAGAAGATGTTTTAAAATACATAAGAGAGTGTAGTCCTGGACAGGATGAATTTTATCAGGCGACAGCAGAAGTTTTGGATTCATTGCGTCCATTGTTAAATGAAGACCCTAAATATTTAGAGCATAATGTATTAGACCGAATTGTTGTGCCTGAAAGAACGATTATTTTTAGAGTTACTTGGGTTGATGATGCTGGTAAAGTGCATGTAAATGTTGGCTATAGAGTACAGTTTAACTCAACCATTGGTCCCTATAAAGGTGGTTTACGTTTTCATCCTACTGTGAGCTTGGGAACCGTTAAGTTCTTAGGTTTTGAACAAATATTTAAAAACGCATTGACAGGTTTACAGATAGGGGGAGCAAAAGGTGGATCAAACTTTAATCCTAAAGGGAAGTCTGACAATGAAATCATGAAGTTCTGTCAAGCATTTATGACGGAACTTTACCACCATATTGGGAAACACAAAGATGTTCCAGCAGGTGACATTGGGGTAGGTGCTAGAGAAATTGGCTACTTATTTGGACAATACAAAAGACTAACAGGCGAATTTGATGGCGTCCTAACAGGTAAAGGTCTGAATTGGGGAGGTTCAAAAGCACGTAAAGAAGCAACAGGTTATGGTTCGGTTTACTTTGCTGAGAACTTTTTGAATGTTTATGATAAGTCATTAAAAGGTAAGCGTTGTGCTGTTTCAGGCTCTGGAAATGTTGCTATATATACTATTGAGAAGTTATATGAGATGGGTGCTATACCAGTTTCATGCTCTGATAGTAAGGGTACAATTTATCGCGAAAAAGGTATTGATTTAAAAGCATTGAAAGCGATAAAGGAGATTCATCATGCCTCTTTAGAAGAGTATGCAACCGTAGATTGTGAATGTTCTTATATACCTGTTAGTAAATATCCAGAAGGTGGACATGCTGTATGGCATCTTCCTTGTGATGTTGCTTTTCCTTCAGCAACCCAAAATGAGTTAACATTGATTGATGCAAAAGCTTTAAAAGAGAATGGTTGTATACTTATTAATGAAGGCGCAAACATGCCAACAACACCTGATGCTTTAGAATTTATTAAAGAGAATGGAATCTTATTCTCACCTGGAAAAGCTGCCAATGCTGGTGGGGTAGCGACTTCGCAACTTGAAATGAGTCAAAATGCCAGTATGGCGCAATGGTCATTTGAAGAAGTAGACATTAAGTTACGTACCATTATGCAGAATATTTTTAAAACAGCCTATGAGACTTCAAAAGAGTTTGACTGTGAAGGTGATTTAGTAACAGGTGCAAATATAGCAGGGTTTAGAAAAGTAGCTGACTCAATGATTGATCAGGGAGCCGTTTAATTTAATGAATATAGATTTAAATCTTGATCTTTTAAAAATTCTTCCTTTTGCAAACTATATTGGGGTAAAAGCACGAAACAAAAAGGAGCTAGAATTGGCTCCTCATAAAAATGTTGAAAACCACATAGGAACAGTACATGCAGCTGCACAGTTTACTTTGGCAGAGACACAAAGTGGATTATACATGCTTTCACTGTTTCCAGAGTTTGCAGATGATGTTGTGCCATTGTTACGTTCTTCTAACATTCAGTACAAGTTTCCAGCCACAACTGAACTTGTTGCTTTAGCTACGGTAAGTCAAGAAGCCAAAGAGAAGTTTGAACGACAGTTTTTAAGAAAGGGTCGAGCTATGTTAGTGGTACAGGTGGAAGTAAAAAATACAGAGGGAGTTGTCACCATGTTGGGTGACTTTGGATGGTTTATCCAAAGAAAAGAGTTCTTAGAATAAAGCTCTAAGGCTTTTTCTCTTCTTTAGGTCGTTTAGGTTCAGAAACAATCCCTTGTATGAAGTTGTCCATAATTTGAACCAAAGCTTCATTTTCAACACGTTTAATCTTTTTGAAAATACTCGAATCAATGGCATCTTTCAATTCACTCATCTCTTCCATTGAAAAAACTTGTGAGCCATAGAGGAGTTTGTTTTTAGTAGATGTTTTCATGGAGCTTACATAACGTTCTTCTCTTGGTGACATAGTACTTTCATTGTCATCAGTATTATTAGAACTATTTGTTTCTGGGTAACGCTGCATCATACTTCTGTAAAAGTTTAGTTGTAGTTCTTCATTCACCAATACTTTGACAATATCATCAACAATGTCTTCACGTTCAGTGAGTAAAGGCTCTTCTTCTAAAGAAGCTAAAAATGCATCCATATCTTCTTGATTAATGTTAAAGTTTTTAACTTCAGAGACATATCGATTCATAATGGGTAAACGGTAAAGTGCTAATGCTTTTACTATTTCATTAGAGCTGATATGTTCTTCTAAATACTCTTGGAAAACTATGCTTGTTTGTGTGGTACTTTCATTACTCTCATTGTTTTCTTGGTTTTGACGCATGGAGTCAAATACCTGTTCTATGCCTAAAACACGTTGTTCTGAATGAGAAAGAGAGAGGTATTCTAAAATCTCTTCTGTTGTGGCAGAGAAAAGAGTTTGTTGTATTAAGATTAATAAAAGTAGTAGTTTTTTCATGGATTCTTCCTTTCATTTAAAGTTGCATAGGTTCTACCCACACGGGCGATGGCTTCTACGTTAAAGTTAAGTTCTTCTGTATTGCTAATGATTTTCTCATTGACATAAAGATGTTTTATCTCTACTATTGTTGGTACTGTATTTGAACCTTCTAGTTCTACTTCTTTGAGGTATTCACAAAAGTACGCTATTTGAATGTTTTTAGGTACTAGAGGAAAGTTACTGAGTATGCTTTCTGTTTCTATGTTAAATGCTTCAAACTCACTTTCATTGGCTGCTAATGATTGTGAACTTAAGTGCATTGATTCAAAATGCTCTTCCCCTACAATGCAAATAACACATTTTTTCTTTTCTCGTAAATTTTTGAGCGTATCTTTAGGTTCACCATTGGAACGATGTCCAATAGAAATTATCATGGTAGCTGGTTTTGATGAGAGAGGAGTGAAGTATGAAAAAGGAGCAATATTTAAAACTTCTCCTTGGGTTACTACCCATGCAATGGGACGGGGAATAATAGAGTTTACCATCAGTTTATAACGTTCAGAAGCTGTTTGAGATTCAAAATCTATGAGCATTTTATTTTTCTTCTAAAAGTTTGACAATATCTGCTTCAATATCTTTAGGTTTTGTACTTGAACCATAGCGTGATATAACTTTCCCTTTTTTATTAATGAGAAATTTTGTAAAGTTCCATTTGATACCTTCTGTCCACATTAATCCAGTTGCTTCTGATTTTAGAAATACGTAAAGTGGGTGCGTATTTTCTCCGTTTACATCGATTTTTTCAAACATAGGAAAGGTGATATTGTAGTTGGTACTACAAAATTTTTGAATCTCCTCATGTGTCCCTGGTTCTTGTTTTCCAAATTGATTGGAAGGAAAAGCTAAGATGACTAGACCATTCTCTTTATGCGCTTCGTACAGCGCTTGAAGTCCTTTATATTGAGAAGTGAATCCACATTCACTGGCGACATTAACGACTAAGACAGCTTTGTCTTTATATGTTGACATAGAGATATTTTCACCTATGATGGAAGTAGCATTATGATCATAAAATGTTGTTGTTTTTTCTGACATTGGTTCTCCTGCTTGAGTAGATAGGGGTATAAGTAATAGAAGGGTTATGAGTATGCTTTTCATAATTAAACCTTTTTGGTTTATTGTAGCGAATTGTGGTTAAAACTTGAAGAGAACTTTGTACTTTATACTTTCTCTTTTAATAGGACCAAAGTCTCGACTGTCAATGCTAAAAGCATCCGTACCTTGTACAAAGTAACCCTTTTCATCTATGGCTTTAATTTGTTTAATCATAAGTCCATGAGGCTCTTTTTCAAAAACAACAATGTTTGAGGTTTTAAATTTTGTAAAGTTAAAAATTTTGACGCAGAAAATTCTCTCGCCATCTTGAAAAAGAGGGAAGAGAGAATGACCAGAAACTTTAAAGAGTCTAATCATAAAAGTAGTTCTTAAAGAACTGGAGAAATTACAGATTCGCTTGGAGCATAAGGAGCTGTAACTGTTTGCGTTTTAACACCTTTGATTTCCCAGAAAATTGCTGCAAATTCATTTACTGCTGCAAGTAATTCCATACCTTTTTCTCTTGAAGCGTGTTGCTTAGCAGCACCACCAAGCATCATAATCTTATGCGCTAGTGTATGTAAGTCTGGATATTTAATTAAGTGTGGAGGCTTAATGAAATCACCCCAAATAATAGCGATTTCATCTTTACATTTAATTGCTTCTGTTTCTTTAACAGCAACATATCTAGCCATATCATTATGGTATGCTACGTCATCAGCACCTTTTTCAGCTGTATTCATTAAGTCAATCATTCTAATTACAGATAGTGCTGCAATTTGAGCTGCAGATGGATCATAAATACCACATGGTACGTCACAGTGTGCTTTTACTTCGTCTAATTTAAACATGTTAAATTCCTTCAAATTTTATTTCTATGGCGTTAATAGAGCCAACTTAGATTACAAATTTATAATCTAAATTGAGTCTACTTAGACAGCATAGACTCCAGATAGGTTGTATGTTCCTATGGCTATAGAGAAAAGACCGACTGACATAATAGCATAACGTAGACTATTTGTTGAAAGTG
The DNA here is from genome assembly GCA_902727905.1 of uncultured Sulfurovum sp. GTDB lineage: Bacteria > Campylobacterota > Campylobacteria > Campylobacterales > Sulfurovaceae > UBA1140. Next base: position 4,761 of record CACVAR010000024.1, read on the forward strand.
CTACACGCTTATTTACAAGATAAATAAGATAACCAAAGGCTAGGAAGACAATACTTACACCTATGACAAAGGCTAAAATCATCTCTACCCCAATGCTTCCACTTGAAACAGCAGATAATGTTACTAACATACCTCTTATACCCCCTACACCCATAAGGAGTCCAAGTGAAAGTAGTATACTTTTGTCATGTAAGTGAGAGTTTTTGTAATAAACATGGGTATGCTTTTCGTCTTGATGTTCATGTCTATCAACTTTTATTTTATCTGTTAGGGCTAAATAAACTAAATAAAGACCCATGATTAAAATAACAGCAGCAGAGATAACATCACCATAGGCTAAAAGCTCATCGTTTGCAAAGTAAGAGATGAGTTGTGCCATAAGATATAACATAAAACCATGACCTAAGGCAAAAAGTAAACTAAGGGTAATGGTTTCTTTCTTATTTTTACCAATAGAAAAAAGTGCAATAGCCGATAAGTGATCGGGTCCCATTGCGTGTAAAATACCATAATAGAGTATGATAAGTAGTGAGTATTCCATAAATGATTTTCCTATTTTGTTAGTAAAAGGACTATAGCAAAAATAGCATTAATATACAGTATAAACAAATAAAAATAAATTTTTACCATTGATAAATAAAATATTTAATATTTGTAAATATAATCAGTTTAAGTAAATAATTTTATCTTATATTAATGTATCTAATAATAAATAACACGAGTGATTATGTGAAAAATAATATATAACATCCCATAATACAATGCTTTGAAAAGGTTTTAAAAAGATATAAAACTTTAAAAAAGTCACAATTAGAACACACTTTTACTGCTATACTATTTTTAAGGACAATAAGAAAATCAAATATAAAATAAGTAAAGGAGATCTATTTATGAAAATAAATATTTTTGGCAATTTAATACTACTCACATCTGTAACACTATTTACAGCTTGTTCTAACGCTTCACCAAAACCTGAAGATAAAAAATTAAGTACATTAGCCATTATTGGTATTAATGATAGCGTGTCGTTACCGATGGCAAGAACTTATCCAGTTGATTCAGGAGTATCAACTCATATGAACGCTTCTATGCCCAATCCACTTCATCTTGTAAGGCATATAGAAAAAAATGCAAAAACGCTTTTAGGGATTAAGTATGTCTGGGGTGCAACTGGACCTTATACTTATGACTGTTCAGGTTTTACCCAAAAAATTTATCGTGATGCTGGAATTAATATTCCTAGAGTATCACGAGATCAAGCTAGAGTCGGACAGTTTATTGCTTATGATAATTTAAGAAGAGGCGACATGGTATTTTTTGATACTAAGAAAAAACGAACAGGAATTGTTTCTCATGTTGGGATTTACTTAGGTTCTGGAAACTTTATTCATGCAAGTTCAGCTGCTAAAAAAATAGTTATTTACAACTTTAATGATCAAGAATTTTATAAAAAACGTTTCCTTTGGGGTAGGCGTGTAGTCGGTGATAACTACCATATGGCTTCACTGTAACTCTGGTTACAGTACTTTTAGTTTAACTGTGTTAGTATGCCCATTATAAAACAACAAAGGATTAAAAGATATGGATGCTAAGAAAATTCGATCGATTTGTAGACCATTTAGAATTGTGCTGGGTGCAGCGTTAATAGGTTATGGAGTTTACTCAGGAAACCAATGGTTCTATTTAGGGGTTATACCTCTTATTGCTGGATTGGCTAATTTTTGTCCATTATGTAAAATTACAGGTCAATGTGACATTATGGGTGGTAAATAGTCTACTTTTGGTAGTCTTTGCGAAACGAAGGCTTTATTCATTATTCATGAATAAAGCCTTCTTCTTCTTTTTTAATTTTCGTCTTCTTTAATATCTCTCTCTTTCTTTTTAATTGTTTATCTTTATAACAAGCTATTAGCTATAATAAGCAAAATTTTTAAATGAACTAAAAAGTTCAAGAATAATAGGAAAACAAATAATGAAATTTTCAAGAATGCTAATACCGACAACAAAAGAGACACCAAATGATGCAGTTTTAGCCTCACATAAACTTTTGTTACGTGCTGGGTTCATTCAGTCAAGTGGAGGTTCAGGTCTCTATAATTGGCTTCCATTAGGAAAAATTACTTTAGAAAAAGTTCGAAAAGTAGTTAAAGAAGAGTTAGACAAAGCAGGGTGTAATGAGGTACATCTTCCTATTGTCACTTCTCAATCTCTTTGGGAAGAGACAGGAAGAATTGATAAAATGGGTAAAGAGTTACTACGTTTTAAAGACAGACATGAAAATGACTTTGT
>CACVAR010000024.1:7149-10265 GCA_902727905.1 uncultured Sulfurovum sp.
CTTGAACCATTTGTAATGGGAACTTATGGAATTGGGGTAAGTCGTCTTTTAGCTGGAATTATAGAACAGAACCATGATGAGAATGGTTGTGTATGGACAAAAGAGTCTGCACCCTTTAATGTAGATATTATTGTGGCTAAAGCGAAAAAAGAAGAGCAGATGACAGCTGCTTTAAAACTTTATGACGAATTACAAGCTAAAGGTGTGGATGTACTTTTAGATGACAGAGCAGATAAAAAAACTGGTTTTGGTGTTAAAGTAAAAGATTTTGAACTTATTGGGATGAATTATGCCATTGTGGTTGGGAATGACATAGAAGAAGGTCAGGTTGAGCTTATCTCTCGAAAAGACCTTTCTAAAGAGACTGTTGCACTTGACAATATAGTAGAAGTAATTATGGAGAAGTTGGCTTAATGATTTATGTATTGCTATTTTTAATTCTTGAGCTTTTTCTTTCATTAGAAGTTGGTTCAAATATTGGATTTTTGTGGTCTGTTATATGGATTGTGGGTACTTTCATTATAGGTATGGGCTTAATTCAAAATGCTCACACAACCATAGCTGGAAATATGCAAAATTTAAAAGCAGGAAAGTTAGATATGAAGTCATTTCATGACTCGGCTACTTCTTACTTTTTAGGAGCAATTCTTTTGATTATTCCTGGTGTTTTTTCAGATATTTTAGGATTAATTGCACTTCTGTATACTTTCTATTTACAATTAGGTGGTACAATACCTCGTTCAAAATCTAAAACGAATATAAATAATTTAAATAAGCAAGGAGATGATGATGTCATTGATGTCGAAGTTATTGAGTCTAGCAGTCGTAACAACATTAACAATTAGTGCAGGAGCTGATAGTGATGATGTAAAAGACTATGTAAAAAAACATATGATTAAAAATAAACAAGTTAAGGTAACCAATGTCGAAGTTATTTCGTCAAAAGTGTTAGACAAACCTAAAGGTTGGGAAGTATTTTTCTTAAATATTGATGCCAATGTTAAAAAGTCTGCAACAGTTTATGACAAGGTAACAGTACCAGAAACCCTTTTTGTAAAAGATGGCTATACTGTACCAACATTAATTGATCTTCAGACAGGTGAGGATTTTAAAAACCTATTGAAACCAGAGCTAAATGATAGTATTTATGATGATAAGCATTTAATAGCAGGAAATAAAGATGCTAAACATAAACTGGTTGTTTTTTCCGATCCTCAATGTCCTTTCTGTCAAACAAAAGTTCCAGAGATTTATGAGGCTGTAAAAGCAAATCCTAATGATCTTGCATTGTATTATTACCATTTTCCTCTACTTAGAATCCACCCTGTTTCAGACATTATTACCAGAGCAATGTTAGTTGAGCAACATAAAGGTAACAAAGCTAAAGCAATGGAGTTTTATTCTTTAAAAATTAATCCAAGAGAAGTAAATGCAACAAAAGTTTTGGCTAAGATTAATAAACAGTATAAAGTGAATATCACAGAAAAAGATCTTAATACTAAAGAGATTTCAGATGAAGTTAGATTTGACAAAGATATGGCAACAAAATCAATGGTATCTGGAACACCAACAGTTTATGTTGATGGTGTATGGGATCCAAGTAGAAACAAATACAAAAAGTTGATTGCTAAAAGTAAATGAACGACAGATGTTGAAGATTCTGATTTAGGAATGTTTGACACAATAATAAATAAAATAAAGAGTGTTTTTGAATAAGATAATCATAGCAACCAGAGCAAGTGACCTTGCTCTTTGGCAAGCATATCATGTTAGAGATAGAATTGAAGCAGCCTACCCAAGTATAAGTGTAGAACTAAATAAGATTACTTCAAACGGAGATAAGGTTTTAGACAAGCCTTTAGCGCTGATTGGAGGTAAAGGACATTTTACTAAAGAGTTAGAAGATGAGATGTTAGCAGGTAATGCTGATATTGCTGTACACTCTTTAAAAGATGTACCTTCTTATATGCCAGAGGGTTTAGAGTTAGCTGCGATTACTGAGCGTCAAGATCAGTCAGATGTATTTCTTTCTCATAACTATGAGTCTTTTCACGCTCTTCCCGAAGGTGCTGTTGTGGGAACAACATCACTTAGAAGAAGAATGCAACTCTTATCTGTTCGTCCAGATTTAAAAGTTAAAGATTTAAGAGGCAATGTAAATACGCGTCTTAGAAAATTAGCAGAAGGTCAATACGATGCAATTATTTTAGCTTACATTGGACTGGATAGATTAGATTTATTAAAAGATATTCCTTTTACAGAAAAACTTCCTCTTTCTGTGATGATTCCTCCAATGGGTCAAGCTGCTTTAGGTATTCAAATTAAATCTGAAGATGATGAAATTCGTACGATTGTAAAAGAAGTACTTAATCATGATGAGACTTTTTTATGTTCTGAAGCAGAGCGTGATTTTATTGCTGATATTGGTGCTGGTTGTTCAGCTCCTGTGGCTGTAAATGCTACAGTTGACAATGGTTTGGTTACCATGAAAGCAATGGTTGGTTACCCTGATGGTTCTAGAATTCTTGAAGAGAAAATTGGTGCTCCTGAAATGGCTGCACATGGTCTTGGTGCATTGATGGCAAAGATTATGACTGATAAGGGTGCCGAAAAAATTCTTAAAAAAGCAGAAAGCATGGCATTTAAAGATGATGTTCCTGCTGAACGAATTTAAAAAATAGGAGTTAAAATGTTTAATACAACAAAAAAAGGTTTCAGTATCTCTAAAATTAAAGAAGGTTCAAACTCCATTGTACAAACATTATCCGACTTCATTAGTGATGGGGTTGCTCTTTTTAAAAAAGATGAATCAAGTATGACCAAAGAAGAGAAGGTTGAAAAACAACATGTTATGACTTTTCTGTATGGTATGGTTGCTGGTGTTATTGTTTATCACTTTTTAATTGGGGTTGTCTTAATTGCTGTGGTTATTGGTCTTTATGGTTACTCTGTTCAAAAAACAAAAACTTTGATGAATGAAGAGTCAAACGAAGATCCAATAGAGACTAAAATTACTAAAAAATAAATTCTGCTATAATACACCTTTAATACCTAGTTAAAGGCTCTCCTATCAAAGCATTTCAAAAATTTAATTTACATCCAGATATTGTTAAAAC
>CACVAR010000025.1 GCA_902727905.1 uncultured Sulfurovum sp.
ATTGCTAATAATAAAGTTTCCATAGAGTTATTATAATCAAAAATAAACTTTTTAATTACTCAATTCTGTATAGAAATTAAACCTTAGCTACGCTACTTTTCTCCAAACGCTTAGCAAACAACAAAAAAACAATACCCAAAGAGACTATAAAAGCTGTCACATAAAGCGTCATGTTGTAGTTGCCATAAGCCTCATAAAGACTTACGCTGTACAGTGGTGCAAAGATTTGTCCAATCCCATAGGCTGCCGTAAATGCCCCCATAAAAATAACAGGGTTTTTACCAGCGAGTTTTCCTCCGTAGCTTAAGAAAAGTGCCACATGACCAATGAAGGTGCTTCCGTAAAGTACTCCACTGAGTAAGTTCAGAGTTAAATCATTGCTAAATGTTGGAATCAAAATTCCTATGACTTGCAGGACAAAGGTAATAATCATAACCGTCAAGGTATCGTAACGGTGTGCCATTCGCATCCAAAAGATGGACGAAAAAATACCCGACAAACCAGCAATGAGCCAACCAATGCTTCCACTTCCCTCTAAACCTTCCAGCGAGTTTATGATGTCAGGTAAGAACGTAGCTTGTACTACATAGCCCACTCCAGAGGTAAAATACGCTGCGATTAAAAACAAGACATAAGGAGTAAACATACTAAGACTTACAGGGTGTTTGACAGCATTGTTTTTAACTTTTGTGTCAAAACGCACAATGTGCAGTACATAAAGCGACATCAACACGCCAACCACAGAAAGTGACATCCATGCATCTTGCCATGTCCCCTCTAAAAGTGAGTATTGGCTAATAATATCGCCCACAACAATGGCAAAACCGATGCCTGAAAAGTGTATGCCCATTGCTTTTGTTTTGTCAGCATAATCCAACTTCAGCATAATAATCGACGAACCCACCAAAAGTACCATGGCTGAACCAAAACCAGCAATAATTCGGGAGAGAAACCATAAAGTTTCATTCGTAGTGACGGCTAAAATAAGCGTGGTGAGTATACTTATTATCATACCCAATTGAAAAAAACGTACTTTCGCATTAATATCTTTCATAAAAACACTGGCAATCGCCCCAGTAATATAGCCAATATAGTTTACCGATGCTAAAAGACCAGCATTGGTAACGCTTAAAAAATCATCTAGCATAGGAGGTAAAAGGCTTGTGAAGGCAAAACGTGCCACACCTAAACCAACGATACTGGCTAAAATACCTGCTAAAAGAATGTTGAAGTTTTTATTTTTGTCAAATATGTTTATTGTCATTAATTACTTATTTTGTTTTTCTAATGCTAAAAGTTGTTCTTTCATCTCTAGTCCACCAGCATAACCAGTTAACTTTCCATCAGATCTAATAATTCGATGACAAGGAACGATGATGCCTATGGCATTTGCTCCATTAGCATTGGCGACAGCACGAACAGCTTTTTCATTGTTTATCATTTTAGCTTGTTCTTTATAACTTGAAGTTGTTCCATAAGGAATTTGAAGTAAAGCTTCCCAAACAGATTTTTGAAATGCACTTCCTATGAGAAGAAGAGGAATAGTAAAGACTTTTCTTTCACCTTTAAAATACTCGTCAAGTTCTTGAATGGTCTGTTTTAAAACCTCATCTTCATACTCTATAAATTCTGCTTTTAACTGCTTTTTAAGTCGATTATAAAGTGTTGTTTTGTTTTTTCTATTGAGAGAATCTATCAGGCAAAGCTTATTGTCATAAGAGCCAAGTATACACTCGACTCCATTCTTTTTATAATAAGCGATATTAATATTTGACATACCCACGCTTAAAAACGTTTTTGTCTAACAGCATATTTCCCTGAGCCCATAAAGACAAGTGCTAACGCACCCATTAAGAAAAGCATCTGCAGTTCAATACCCCACGCACCAGTTTTTGTAAGTGTCCAAATGTCACCCATATGTACTAAATAAATCGCACCCACCATCGTTG
>CACVAR010000026.1 GCA_902727905.1 uncultured Sulfurovum sp.
TCATAAGTAATATGTGCTATATTCCCATCTATATGGTATTCATATTTATTTTCAGCTTCATTGTGTACCAGTGTGTATTCTGCCATGGATTCATCCTTTAATTGTTTTATGGTGAAATTATAGCATAGAGGAATAAAATTGGTATTCAATTTATATTTTTTAAATAGTTACTTATAGTCATGTAAATAAAAGTAATTAAAATCATGTAAATGAATTATGATATAATCATGCAAACAAATAAAATGGAGATAATATGCCAAATGAGTTATTGTCTAAAGCGTTGCTAGAGCTACATGAACTTCAACAAAGAGGCAATATTTTTAAATCAGAAGATTTTTCTGGTAAGAATTTAACCTATCTTAAAAAAGCAGGTTATCTACAGTCAATTATTCGTGGCTGGTACCATCAGTCTTATCCAGCGCAAAATGATGGTGATACCACAACATGGTATGCTGGTTATTGGGAATTTGTCTCAAAATACTTGGAAAATAGATTTAATGGAGAGTATTCTCTTAATCCTGAAGCTTCTTTGCTTCTTCATACTAAAAGTTCGATTATTCCTAAACAGGTTGTTGTCATCACTAAAAAAGGTGCTTTAGGAAAGGTAGAATTGGTACATGGAACTTCTCTTTTTATTTATCCTGAGAAAAAGAGTTTTCCTCAAGAGGTGACTACCCTTAATGGCTTAAATGTAATGTCATTGGAAGCGTCACTCTGTAAGGTGGGAAAACTTTTTTACCAAAAAAATCAAAATGAAATAGAGATTGCATTGAGTATGATTAAAGATGTCTCTAGCATACTCCATGTACTTCTCAATAGAGAAAGAATGGATGATGCAACTAGTCGTATTTGTGGTGCATTGAAGTTTGTTGGGCGTGAAGCTGATGCTATGCGTATTAAAAAAAATTATGAAACAGCAACTTTTAAACAGGTTTCTTTAGTTAATCCTTTTCTGACATCAGAGCCAATCTTATCTCCTTCAAGAGAACGAAATCCTTATGCTCTACGTCTTCAGGTGATGTGGAGAAAGTATCGTCTAACAGTTATGGAAGTTTTAGAAGAGTATGACTTGGTAGAGCAAGAACGTCAAAAGCTTTTAGCCGAAATGGATGAGAAATATCAAGCAGATGCTTATCATTCTCTTTCGATTGAGGGGTATAAGGTGACTTTAAATCTTATTGATAAAGTTACTAATGGTGAGTGGAATCCTGAAAAAAATAGCCAAGATAATGAAACGAGAAATGCTTTGGCTGCTAAAGGGTATTATTTGGCATTTGAAGCTGTAAAAGAGACGATAGCAAATGTCATAACAGAGAAAAAATCAATGTCTCACAGTCTATCAGCTGAGCATCATGTATGGTATCAAAAGCTTTTTGAGCCTAGCATAGTTTCTGGTCTGTTAGAAGCTCATCATTTGGCTGGTTATCGAAACCATCAAGTTTATCTTCAAGGTTCAAAACATGTACCATTTCCTAAAGAGGCTATTGTGGATGCGATGGAGGTTTATTTTGAACTTTTAGAGGAAGAAGAGAATCCTTTGGTTCAAGCAATATTGGGTCATCATATGTTTGGTTTTATCCATCCCTATATGGATGGCAATGGTCGTATGGCTCGATTTGTTATGAATGCTTTGTTGGTCTCTTCTGGGTATTCTTGGGTGATTATTAAGGTTGAAGATAGGAATGAATATATGCAGTGTTTGGAAGAGGCTAGTGTGGATGGGGATATTGAGAGCTTTGCTCGGTTTTTGTTGGGAGAAGTAGCGAAGTCTTCTATTAGTCACAAAGAGAATAACAATTAAGTGCAATATGTAGTATAAATAGCCTTTTTATAAAGGATAACTGAACCCCAAAGAAAAAAGGCAAAAAAACAATAGTATCTTAACAATAAGTTATGAAAGAACAAGTCCAAGAGCAAACTCTTTGGCAAGTTTGATTCTTTAAACACT
>CACVAR010000027.1 GCA_902727905.1 uncultured Sulfurovum sp.
AACTCTTATTGAACCCATACATAATCTTTACAGCACCTTTATCAATGGAGAGTGCTGTGTCAATTACTTTGGTAAGGTCAATCACATAACGAATCCCCAAACCATCACAAGTAGGACACGCTCCTTTAGGTGAGTTAAAGGAAAATGAAACTGGTTCAAGAGGCTCAAATGAAAGCTTACAGTCAAAACAAGCCAAGTGTTCAGAGTAATGAATATGCTGTCTTTCTATTTGAGGAAACTCATCATGGTTTAGTACTTCTAGTTCAACTTCACCATAGGCTTCTTTTAATGCTTTTTCAACATCTTGCCCTATTCTATCACGACTCTCTTCTTTAATAACCACACGATCAATGACTACTTTAATGGTATGCTTTTTGGTTTTAGAAAGTTCTATCTCTTCATCAAGTCGTACCATTACGCCATCAATCATCGCACGCACATACCCTTTATGACGAAGCGACTCAATCATGTCAGCAAAGCTACCTTTTTTCTCTTTAACCAATGGAGCCATAATAACAAGCTTTGCTCCATTAGGAAGTTTTAAAACCTCTTCAATAATATCTGCAGCCGACATCGATGAAATAGGTTTTCCACACTCATGACAATGCTGTTTACCCACACGTGCAAATAGCAAACGTAAATAATCATAAATCTCAGTAATGGTTCCCACTGTAGAACGTGGGTTTTTAGAAGTGGTCTTTTGGTCAATAGCAATGGCTGGGGTTAAACCCTCTATTTTATCAACCTCTGGTTTTCCAACACGTCCTAAGAACTGACGAGCATAAGAAGATAAAGATTCTATATAACGTCGTTGTCCCTCAGCATAGAGTGTCGAAAAAGCAAGTGTCGATTTACCTGAACCTGATATTCCTGTAATGACCACCAATTCATTTTTGGGAATCTTTACATCTATATTTTTTAAGTTATTTTCTTTAGCCCCGTAGACTTCTATTTTTTGATTTTTCATAATTATATTATCCTAAAAAGATTTTGTTCATAAGTAGTAGCATGGCTGTAACATACATAATAAGTAGATAAATTTTGTGTTTGGAAGAGCTAACTTTATCTTTGAGCCAAATGCCAATAAAGACTCCGAGCAAAGAAGCAACGGCAACATAAAGCCCTTTTTCTAAGTCAATCGTCCCTGCACTTAAATGAGAAACCAATCCTGCTACCGATGAAAAAGCAACAAAGAAAAGTCCAGCTGAAACAGCTTTTTTAATGGGGTAATGCAGGAAACCAGCCAAAATAGGTGTTAAAAGAATTGACCCTCCTACCCCTAAAGCAATGGCAAAAACTCCAATTAATACTCCCACAGAAAAAAGTACCATTGAATTTAAACTTTTAACCGTTTCATCATCATTGGGTTTAGCTGAAAAAAGCCGAAACAGTGCAAAAGTAAGTAATGCTAAAAAGGTATATTCTAAGACCGTAGGAGAAATCATGTTGGAGACATACGCACCCATAAAACCACCTACAAAACCTCCAACACCAACCCAAATTCCTTCACCAACTATCAGTGAACCTTTTTTATGGTTTAAATAAGAGCCATATAATGAAGAAAAAACCATCTGTACAATAGAAATTCCAATCGCAGTTTTAATGTCAATACCTAAAAACATGAGGATGGGAATGAGTATCATTCCCCCACCAATACCAAAGAAACCAGAAAGCGTTCCTACCAGTACACCTACTAAGATTAATATAATTTCCATGTTTAAAGGGCTCCTAAAAATTAAGGAGGATTATATCACAAAAGTAAAAAATCTCGTTATAAGTATCTAATATGTAGAGAAATAAGCTAAGACTCACATTATTTTTTATATTATGTAATTTGTTAGTACAATTACTTTTAATAAGTAAAATTTATGTAAAACCATTATGGAGGATTTTATGAAACACAGTATCAAAAACAAATTATCATCTCTTG
>CACVAR010000028.1 GCA_902727905.1 uncultured Sulfurovum sp.
CCTCATCTTTTATATCACTATCTTCATGTCGTTTACCTATCTCTTTGAACAGTGCTTCAATCTTTGAAATCTCTTCTAATTGACTGTCAAATTCAAAAGTAAACTTTGGTGATTTAAACCAACCTTCACTCTCACGAACATAAGTAGACAAAAAGCCTGAAACAGCTCTAAGTTGTTTTAAGGCTTCACCTTGCTCTTTTTCATCTAAGTATGATTTGTCTAAATAAACTTTAGCATCATAACGACCTCTTGAACAGACTACTTCTGTTACAGAAAGACCATTGATGCGACCATCATTCATACTTGAAAGTGCTTCAGGAATCAACTCAACTAAGCGTGACTCCGTTCGCTTTCTTTTTATCTCTTCTTCTCTCATTGTTTTCCTAAGTTGTAGGGTCGATTTATCGACCAATACTTAAAATAAATGGTCGGTCAACCGACCCTACAAGTGAAGTTAGATTAATCTAACTTTACTTGTTCTTCTACCATTTTGAAAGTTTCGATTACATCGCCATCTTTAATATCGTTGTAGTTATGAAGCATAATACCACACTCGAAACCATTTTTAACTTCTTTAACATCATCGTTAAATCTCTTAAGAGATGAAATAGTCGTTGTGTAAACAACAACACCATCTCTAATAAGTCTTGCACCAGCATTACGTACAATCGTTCCATCTGAAACTTTACAACCAGCAATGGTTCCAACTTTAGCAACCGTAAATGTCTCACGCACTTCAGCTTGACCTGTAACTTCTTCAGAAACAGTAGGACTCATCATACCACCAAGAAGCGCTTTAACATCGTCAAGTAATTCATAAATAATAGAGTAAGTCTTAATCTCAACACCAAGCTCTTTAGCTCTCTTCTTAACAGCACCTGTAGGTCTAACGTTAAATCCTAAGATGATTGAATGTTCAGATGCATCTGCAAGTTGCACGTCTGACTCAGTAACACCACCAACACCTTCATGAATAACGTTAACTTTAACTTCTTCATTTTTAAGATCAGCCAATGTTCCTTTAATCGCTTCAAGAGAACCTTGAACATCTGTCTTAATAATAACTGGTAACGATTTAAGATTACCCTCTTTAATAATTGCAGAAAGATCATCAATCGTAACTTTCGTACTCTTAGAAAGCTCTTTAGTTCTAGCATATTCAGCTCTTTTATCAGCTAATTCTCTGGCTTCTTTTTCAGAATCCATAACAATTAAAACATCACCAGCATTTGGAACTTCTGAAAGACCAACAATGGCAGCAGGAGTTGAAGGTGCAATTGATTTTGCTCTTGTACCATCATCTAAAATCATGGTCTTAACTTTACCAAATTTTGTACCAACAACAAAAGCATCACCAACATTCAATGTACCATTATGAACAATAACATTTGCAGTCGCACCAAAACCTTTTTCTAAAGAAGACTCAACAACAATTGCTTTTGCATTTCTTGCTGGATCAGCTTCAAGCTCAAGTACTTCAGCTGTAAGAAGAAGTGTCTCCAGAAGATCATCAATACCAGCACCAGAATGTGCAGAAACAGGAACAAACTCATGCTCTCCACCCCACTCAGTAGGTGTAATTTCAAGTTCAGCTAACTGACCTTTTACTAACTCTGGGTTTGCAGCTTCTTTATCCATTTTATTAATAGCAACAACAATAGGTACACCAGCAGCTTTTGCATGAGACACAGCTTCTTTTGTTTGTTGCTTAACACCATCATCAGCAGCAACAACAATAATTACAATGTCTGTCGCTTGAGCTCCACGTGAACGCATTTCAGTAAAGGCTGCGTGACCTGGAGTATCAATAAATGAAATCTTTTTACCATTTTTAGTAACTTGATAAGCACCAACATGCTGTGTAATTCCACCAGCTTCTTTGTCAGCTACTTTAGTTTGTCTAATTCTGTCAAGAAGTGACGTTTTACCATGATCAACATGCCCCATAATTGTAATAATAGGTGCTCTTTCTTCAGGGTTTTCGTCTTCTTGTGCATCGTATACTTTGACATAATCAAGTGCATCTAATGGATCAATTGTATGTACTTCAACTTCAAATTCTTCTGCAAGAATTTCAATGGAATCTTTGTCTAAGAAGTCATTTTGAGTAAACATTGTTCCTAATGCAAAGAGAACTTTAATTACTTCACCAGTTGAGCGACCAACTTTCTCAGCAAATTCATAAACTCTTACATTTTCTGGAATCTCAATAGAAGTAATTGGTCCAGTACTTTCTTCTTTAATGTACTTTTTACGTTTTCCACCACCACGTCTAAGTCCAGATGGTCTACGACGACCACCTTGTCCACCACGTCCACGGTTTTGTTGTTGTCCACCACCAGCAGCAGCTCTTTTTTTAGCTTCTTCTTTACGCTTAGCTTCTTGTTTCATCATATCTTCGTAGATATTTTTGTCAGAAAAGTCAAGCATTAATACTTCTGGCTCTTCTTCTACTTCTGTAACTTGATTACGTCCGTAAGAGTTTCCAAAACCAGTATTTCCCATAAAGTCTAGCTTTTCACCAGATTCTTTTGCTGTTGCTACTTTTTTAATCTTCTTCTTAGAAGGAGGTGTTGGCATACCTTTTGGCTTATTTTTACTTTCAACAACTACAGGTTTACGCTCTTCAATAATTCTTATTTTAGGCTTATCTCTGTCAGCTTTTTTAACAACCGTAATACCAATACGTTTACGTCTAGCTTTTGGCTTCTCTACTACAGGAGCTTCTTCTTTTGTAACTTCTTCAACTTTAGCTTCATCTGCTGTTTCTGTAGCTTGAACTACTTCTTCTACTTTCTCTTCAGTAGGTGTTTCAACAGGAGATTCAGGAGTTTCTTCAACAACTGCTACAACTTCTTCTGCTGTTGTTACTTCAGGAACTTTCTCTTCTACAGGAGCTTCTACTACTTCTACGACCTTTTTCTTTTTAGGCGTAGCTGTAATAGAACCTCTTTTGCGTGCAGGCTTTTTAGCTGCAGCAGGCTTTTCTTTAACAACCTCTTCAACAACTTCTGCTTTTGGTTCTTCTACTTTTTTAGGAGTTTCAGTAACAACTTCTTTTTCTTTTGTTTCTGCTTTGACAACAGCTTTTTTAACTATTTTTGGCTTAGGTTTTGCAACTTTTGGTTTAACACCATTTATGACGTAGTCTACTAAAATACCAGCTTCCTCTACAGTCACTGTACTATTAGCAACCTTTACGTCGTAACCTAACTCTTTAGCTTTTTCAATAAGTACTGCATTTGATGCACCTGCTTCATCTGCAATCTCTTGGATTTTAACTCTATCCATTCTTATCTAACTCCTTTAAATACTTAACAAACTGTTCACTATCTTCACTAGAGAGCCGAAAACGTTTCGTTAAACCTTTTACTTTTTTTTCGTTTTCACGGCAACCATGACAAATATAAAAACTCCGACCTTGTCCAGTGTAAGGAAAAATGTTACTGTTTTTCTCTTGTAGTCGAATTAATTTTTGCTGAGGCTTTCGTTCTCTACATGTTATACACATGCGTACTGGTTCATTTTTTCGCATAATTATACCTATCTTTTGTTATTACCAAGCTGACCGAATTCCATATTATGTGGGAAGAGAGACTTTTAGCTCTTAGATGTTACGCCATAATTGTCAAGCGTTTTGGTATATACTCTAAATTTAGGAAACTTTGCTGCCAATGCTTTATGAATCTTTGCTGAATCATCAGCATAACAAAGGGAAAAGAATGTTGAACCTGAACCAGAAAGGGTACTCATTAGCGCACCATTTGAAAGTGCTATTTTTTGTATTTCAAATAAATCTGGTAATTGTTTCATTCTTCTTGTTTGATGAATCATATCTTTTGAAGCTATTTTAAGTAAGTCCCATGACTCTGTCATAAATAATGCTGTCATAAATGACGAACGAGATAAAGAGTAAACCATCTCTTCTGTACGGTATAAATCAGGTAAGACAGTTCGTGATTTTGCTGTAGAGATGGTTTTGTTTGGAACAACAATAACAGCTCTTAAATACTCTGGTACTTTTCTTTTTTTAGAATAAACTTTTTTGTCTTCAATACAAGCAACATTAAATCCACCCATAACTGCTGGAGTAATGTTGTCAGGGTGTGGTTCATACTCTAGGGCTAAATTTAGAAGTTTACGCTTACTGTAGCGTTCACCTGCTGCGACATAGGCAGAGGTTAAGGCTGCTGTTATAACAGCTGAAGAAGAGCCTAGACCACGAGAAATAGGAATACGATTTGTAAATTCAAAACGAAAATTCTCTCTTTTCTCACCCTCTTTATAGCCTTTTATTTTTCCAAACTGTTTGTTAAAAATGTTCATAAAAAGGATATTTTTACGAATATGAGGATTTTCTGCACCCTCTCCACGCGTGGAAACAGAAAAGAAACGCGAAGGTTTAATACTCACTTCATTACGAAAATTAATGGCTAAACCAAGTGTGTCAAAACCGGGTCCTAGATTTGCTGATGTTGCTGGTACAGATACAAACAAAGTACTTCCTTTGTTGATGTTATAATTTACAAGAAAATTATAAAAAATTTCTTTGGAATATTACACGGCAGGAAGAATATACAACGGCTTATTATTGTCTAAAATAGTCACTTCACTCAACATGGAAGGTAGTTCAAACCGTTGCTCTAACACCTCATCAAATTTTTTTGTTATTATAGTGTTATTTTCTTTGATAAAGTACAATTTTCCCATAGCTTTTATTGGTTTTTGTTCATTTAATTCAAAAGCTTCACAGGCTTCAAAGCTAATGTTTTTTAAAATCTCTAAAGAACGTAGAGTTATATAAGTAAGTTTAATTGCCATATAAGAACCCGGTCCAGAAGTATAAATGATATGAGAATAGTTATATTTAGAAGAAAGTTCATCTAAAATTTTTAAAAGTACTTCGGAGGTTTTTCCTGCATTTTCAACTGTTTCAATGAGTTGCTCATCTCTATACACCCCTATAAGTAAGGGTGAAGAGATAGATATGATAAGAATTTTGTAAGAACTAGGCAAAGCTTTTAACGAACTCTCTACTTTGTGCTTTAGACAATGAAACCATTTCATAGTTTGCTGTGTCAGCCAATAAGGCAACTGTCAATTCATGGTTTAATTTATGGCTACCTGCAAAAGAAGTATATGCACCTAGTATATTATGACCGGTTACCATCATGTCACCCATTGCATCCAAAATTTTATGACGTGCAAACTCATTTTCAAATCTTAAACCTTCTGGATTTAAAACTTTTTCATCATCAAGACCAATCGCATTGTTCAATGAAGCACCCAGTGCTAAATTTATACTCTGCAAGTATTGAATATCACGTGCAAAACCAAATGTTCTCGCACGAGCGATTTCTTCTAAAAAAGGTTTTGTTCCAAAAGAGTAAGCTTGCGACTGTTGACCTATTACAGGATGTTCAAAATCAATTTCAAAATCAAAACTTACTTTATTACTTGGTTCAATTCTTACAAACTTATCACCGTCTCGTACTTCAACTGCTTTCTTAATACGAATAACTTCTTTAGGGGCATCTTGTTCTTTAATACCAGCTTCATCTAACAATAAACAAAAAGAAGCAGCAGAGCCATCCATAATTGGCATTTCATTTCCATCAACAATAACACGCATATTATCAATTCCGTAGGCATATACAGCAGAGAGAAAATGTTCTATGGTAGATATGGTTCCTTTAGCACCACCAATAACAGTTGCCATTTGTGTGTCAACAACAACAGATGGAGATAAAGGAATACTTAAGGCTAAATCTTCACGATAGAAAACAATACCTGCATTTGTACCTAATGGTTCAAGACGCAATTTAATTGGTTCTCCCTTATGCAATCCAATACCAACAACTTCTACAGCTTGACTTATGGTTCTTTGATTCATAACTTAATATTCCTTTATTTTCTTTAAATAAGTTGTATATTATAACACAATTGTGTATAGATTGTACTTTGTCACATTTAACTCACAAGTAATTTCACTATTTTCATAAAGATTTAATAAAATATATAGTTAGTATCGTTAAAAAAAGTTACTAAATATGTCTATTTTCAATTATGCTCAACTTTATCTCATAGATTCAATTTTTCATTCGTAATATTTAATGAATAATGTTATATTTCCTCATTAAAAAATAGGAGCTAAGATGCAATACAACGATTTAACTGCTGAAGAGATAAGAATCATAGAAAACAAAGGTACTGAAATGCCTTTTTCCGGGAAATATGATGGCTTTTATGAAGCTGGTATCTACAACTGTAAAAAATGTAATACTCCTCTTTTTACCTCTCAAGACAAATTTGACTCAGGTTCAGGTTGGCCAAGTTTTGATGATGCAATGCCAGATGCTGTAAAAACCATTCCAGATGCAGATGGATATAGGGTTGAAATTGTTTGTGCTAACTGTGGAGGTCACTTAGGTCATGTTTTCATGGGTGAACAAATCACACCTAAAAATAGACGTCACTGTGTTAACTCTGTTTCACTAGACTTTCAAGCCATAGATAATAATGATAGATACAAAAAAGCTTACTTCTCTTCAGGTTGTTTTTGGGGAACAGAGTATTGGTTTCAAAAACAAGAAGGTGTGTTTAATGCTGACTCTGGATACATGGGTGGACATACTGTTAACCCCAATTACAGAGAGGTTTGTGGTAAAAAGACAGGTCATTTAGAAACTGTGGAAGTAACTTATGATGCTGAAGTAGTGTCATTTGAAAGACTCTGTAAACTCTTTTTTGAAACACATGACCCAGAACAAATGGATGGTCAAGGGCCAGACATTGGTCCACAATACCTTTCTGCCATATTTACTAATAATAGCGAAGAAGAAGAGATAGCATCAAAACTCATTCAAGAACTAGAAAATAAAGGAATGCACATAGCGACGATGTTAAAAGATGCAAACGAACATATTTTCTACAAAGCTGAAGAAGACCATCAAAACTACTACAAACTAAGAAATGCTAAACCTTATTGCCATGCTTATACTAAAAGGTTTTAATCCTTTTAGTTAAACATCCTTATCTTCCTCTTAACATTCAGTTTTACAAAAAAATCTATTGGCTACAATATCTTCATGAATTTTTTAAAACGAATATTAAACATTAATAACTCTATAGACTCTACCTTAACAATTACCTCATCAAATGGGTTTCACCTTCGTCCAATAGCTCAGTTTGTAAATGAAGCAAAAAAATATAATGCCAACATAAGCCTTTTAGCAAAGGGTAAAGAAGTCTCTGCAACACAAGTTCCAAAAATATTGTCTCTTTCTTTAGAAAAAGGTGAAACTTTCACCCTTATTTGTCAAGGAAAAGAAGCCCAAAAAGCCAATAGTGAGCTGAGTGACTTTTTTAACAAGCTTATGGCTAATGATACAGAAGTTAAAGCAATCATTCAAGTAAGTGAAATCTATGAAGCAGAAACGCTAAAGGGTGAAAGTATTGCCAGAGGTATTGGTATTGCGCCTGTTGTTCATGCTGAAATTGTAGAACGCATTGAAGAGAACTCTCCTGTAACTTTACGTGATGCCATTCAAAAAACCAAAACTGAACTCTCTGCGCAATATGAACAAAATATGGAACAAGAAACATCGCAAATCTTTTTAGCACAAAAAGAGCTACTCTCTTCCAATCTTTTTGAAACAAACTTCTCTAACATAGAAGAGTTTCAAAATGTTATTCAAGAAGAGACAAAAAAACTGCAGAACAGTAAATTTGCGTCACGTATCGCTGACTATCAAGACTTAGAACAAAAAGTCCTAAAACATGTTGGCATACACAAAGAACTTCACCTTCCTGTTTTTCCTTACATACTTATAGCCAAAGAACTGCTCCCAAGTCACATTGAACAACTTGGTAAAACTCCTGTAAAAGGAGTTGTTTTACAAAGTGGAAACAGTACTTCACATGCTGCTATACTCTTACGTTCTGCTGCCATTCCTTCACTTATTATTCATGAAGAAGTCACTTCAAGTAAAAATGCTATCTTAGATGCTAACTCTGGAGACTTTATTTTAAATCCTAGTAAAGAAGACCTCAAGAAAGCGACTCAAAAACAAAAAGAGTTCATGGAGTTGTTAGATCAAAGTTTTGAAAAACGTTTTGAAAATACACAAACACAAGATGGTACAAACATTAAAGTTCTCGCAAATATTACTGATATTGGTTCAGCAAAAGAAGCAAAAGAGTCTGGAGCAGATGGTATTGGACTTCTACGTACTGAGTTTCTTTTTACCGAAAAAAAGCCAACACTAAATGAACAGACCAATGCTTATGAAGATATTTTTAAACTCTTTAACGAAGTAACTGTTCGAACCTTAGACATCGGTGGAGATAAATCACTCCCATACATCAACATAGCAAAAGAAAACAATCCCTTTTTAGGGATAAGAGGCATACGATTTTCACTACAAGAACAAACCCTATTCAAAGAGCAGCTCTTAGCTATAGGGTTGGCTTCAGCCAACACTCCTAGTACAAAAATAAAAATCATGTTTCCCATGATTTCAAATACGGAAGAGTTCATTGAAGCTAAAGAAATAGCCCAGAATGTATATAAGAAACATAATATTAGTACAGAAAATATTGAATTTGGTATTATGCTAGAAGTTCCCTCTGTAATCTTCTCACTGTCTGAATTTGATAAATTGGTCGATTTTTACTCTATTGGTTCTAATGACTTAACACAGTACCTTTTTGCCATAGAAAGAACTCACCCAACGTTAAATGTCTCTAGCAATTCCCCTGAACTACTAAATGCATTAAAGTACATCAAAGAACAAAGTAAAAAGCCCATTAGCATCTGTGGAGAACTTGCAGGTATCGAAATCGCTACTCAACAACTCATAACAATGAACTATGAGACACTCTCTGTTTCAAGTAAACTTATACCCTCATTAAAAGAGTGTATTCGAAATATATAAACATTTTTAAGCTAATATTGTTATAATTTCGGTCCAAATTATAATTATTATTAAGGAATTTTATGAAAAACATTAAAATATCACTATTAACACTTGTTGCAATTACAAGTATTTCTTCTGCAACCGATGTAGCTGAGCAGTACACAAACGTTATGTCAGTAAAAGCAACAGATGAATTAAAACAAAGTATTAACCTTGGATTTTCTAGCACTTCTGGAAACTCCGACACTCTAAATGTAAATGGAAAATACGATATGTCTCGTATTACTAATGGATACCAAGGTAATCCGTTGAAAGTAGTATTTGATGCTTCTGCATTTTTTACAGAAAGTAATAACATCAAAAGCAATGAAGAATTCATGGCAAATCTTGGACTTGAACAAATTATTCATAATGGCTGGTTAGGTTACGCTGGTGTTAACTGGCTAAGAAACCCTGACTTTAGAAATTATGACAATAAATTTTCAATCGGTGCAGGTATAGGTAAAGAACTCTATAAAGACAATACCCAACTTCTTGTTGTAAAACTAGGAACATCTTACAACATTGAAGACTATGCAAATACTCAAACTACAGAAAAGTTTGCTGCATTAAATGAATATCTTGAATACTCAAACCAACTTAACAAAATTAGTAAATTTTTCTTTAAAATAGGTTCGATGCAAAACTTTGAAAACTTTTCAAATGACTATGAAGTTGCTAGTTCTCTTGGAGCAAACTTTGCTGTGGCAGAAAACATTAACTTAACACTTGCACAAGAAGTTGTTTATGACAATCTTCCTGCTCTTGGATTTAAAAAGACAGATACTAAAACCATTGCAACTTTAGGTTACAACTTTTAATCTTTCTCCTTACTCCTCATTTTTTTGAGGAGTACCCATCTTTCATCTTTTAAATATGATAAAATAGATTTTTTAAGAAGTCTAATTTAACAAATAATTTTTAAGGTAATTTCATATGTTTAATCTACTACAGAAAAT
>CACVAR010000029.1:0-4346 GCA_902727905.1 uncultured Sulfurovum sp.
AAATGTTTAGAGACCATTAAGTTTTCCATTATGACCCATCAAGGTTGTTGGGGAGAGTGTAACTTCTGTGCCATTGGTGTACACCAAGGTCGAACCATTCGTACCCGTAGTGAAAAGTCCATTGTAAACGAAGCCAAAGAGTTTACTCAGTACAAGGACTTCAAGGGAATCATCTCTGACCTTGGTGGACCAACAGCAAATATGTATGGGTATGAGTGTGGAAAAAAAGAAGATTTTGGAACCTGTGACCACCAACGTTGTGTTGACTCAAAACATATCTGTGGTTCTATGAAACCTGACCATAGCCGTGTTATTAACCTTATGAAAGAAGTTAGAGCAGTTCCTGGAATACGTAAAGCCTTTGTCGCTTCTGGAATTCGTTATGACCTCATTAACCGTGATAAACGTGAAGGATATTCTTATTTAAAAGAGTTGGTTCAACACCATATCTCTGGACAAATGAAAGTAGCCCCTGAACATACCCAACAGCATGTACTTGACCTTATGGGTAAACCGGGTAAAAACACGCTCATTGAGTTTAAAAAACTTTATGACCAACTTAACCGTAATATGGGGAAAAAACAGTTCTTAACTTACTATCTCATCGCAGCACATCCCGGATGTACAGATGATGACATGCATGAACTCAAACGTTTTACGACCAAAGAGTTAAAAATAAATCCTGAACAAGCACAAGTGTTTATCCCTACTCCAGGAACTTACTCTGCTGTTATCTACTACACAGAAATGGATCCAATTACGCGTAAAAAAGTATTTGTAGAAAAAGACATTAAAAGAAAAGAGAAACAAAAAGCCATTATTCAAGCTGCTATTCCTAAAAAAGGTTTTCAAAGTACTTTTGCGAGTTAATTCTTTTTTTAAAAAAGATAGAAAGTAATTGTAAGTTGTGAGATTAAAAAAGATGCTTTTACTCTTGCCTTATGAGGTCTGGGGTGAAAATATATTAAAGTAAAAGCTATGAAAGTTTAATGGTAAAAATAGGAAGGAAAAACCATCTCTTTCATGTTTGTAGTATAGGGAGTAAAAGTGTCTGAATTGTGTAGGTTTATCTCTTTTTAAAAACCCTCTGAAGTATTTAAAATAGGGATTCTTAGAGAAAAATAGAAAAAAATATTTTGTATTTTTTTCTACACTATTTTAACCATAAAAAATAGATTATCTCTTAGTCCCTTCAAAGTTTTTTAGACAAGGTAAAATATCTGTAGAGTCCAATATTTTTCTTGCCATTTCATTTTGATTTTTTTGTGGAAGAACTTTTGCCACAACACATACCTCATCCTTCGTTATTTTACTAACAACCAAATAGGATGAAACTTTATCTAAATTTTCATAATCATCACTGGCTTCAAATCGTACAATCATCCCTTTAACTTTTTCAGGCTTTCCAAGTTCATGTCGCCACTCAATTTTTAGACCCAAAGAAGAAAATGCTGAACTCACCGTTGACCAAAAAGCCAAGTCATACTCTTTCTCATTACGTGTTAAAATGATACTTTGTCTTATATCTCCCTCTATCACTTTAACACCAATACCAGTAAAAGACTCACACTCTTGAATACTTCCCATGTTGTCACTGTCTAAAGTAACACAGTCTTTTTGATCAATAGAAGTATATGAGCTAGTATTTTTAGAAAGGATTGTCTCTTCAGCATAAAGAATAGAGCAATTTAGGAGCAATACAATTGCAAATGTGATTATTTTTTTCATTTTTATCCTTTATATAATTATAGAACTTTTTACTTAAAACACAACTTTTATTTTTATATGATAGAATTTAATATCTATAGTCGGAATTGGGGAATTCAAGATGCTTAAGCCTTTGCTTTTTATACTATTTATTGTTATGACGCTTGCCGTAGTATTAAACTTTGACGCACTAACTCAAGCAGAAAAAATAGAGCAACCCATTGCTAAACATGTTAAAAAACAGCAAGTTGAAACCGTCGAACAAAAAGCTACCCCTACTCCTAGAATAGAAGAAGAAATTATTGTAGATGATACACTCGCTAAAAAACTGCAAAAACTCCTAGATAAAGCACAAATATTATTTAATAAAAATAAAGATGACGAAGCCCTTTCGCTCTATGAAGAAGTTATTGAAACAGCAAAAAACTCTTCGGACATAAAAATACTAAAACTATTTGCAAAAGCTTGTTTTGCTAAAGCAACCATTCACTATATTTACCCCAATTATGATGCTCAATCAGCTTTGGAAAGTTATGAACTTATTAGCAAAAAATTTGAGAATCATACTAACAAAGAGTTACTCTTACTCTATATAGAAGCCAAAATTAAACAAAATCCCTTCTTATCTAAAGAAGAGATAGTTACAAACTATGATGAACTCATTGAAAAATTCACCAATGACAAAGAACGTAGATTTAAGAAAGAAGTCGAAGAGCTTCTTTTTGCAAAGAGTTTTGCCTTAATGGGGGTGGATAATGAAGAAGCCATTGAAGTACTTGATTCTATCATCGCAAGCTATAATGATAAAAGCGTTCTACCAGATACCGTTCGTTTTTCTATTTTAAACAATATTGAGCTCTCCATCATAACCGATAACAATAGTGACAAATACGTAGACTTGGCCAAACAATACATGTCTGATTCTCCCGATACACAACCTTTGTTAGGAATGCTGAACATTATTAAAGATGCTAAAGAATTAGATCAAGCCGAAGCACTTGAAACATGGAGAGAGAAATATCCTAACTATGCTTTTAAAGATTGGGATTTTTCAGAACTTAGAAAATGGGTTAACAAGATGAAAATCCCTGAAGCTAAAATGAGAATTACTACCTACCTAGATGCCTTTGAAAAACAAAAATATAATAATGCTTTTCAACCCTCCGTCAGTATTAATCCAAAAGATTTAGCCTATGCTGATAGTATGACACAAAATCAACAAGAAGAAGCCTTTGATGAAGTAGAAGAAGGTGAAGAGGTCGTTTATGAACCTGACCCTTACCAGAGTGAACTTCTAGCTGTAGAATCAGAAATAACTTATCCTAATCCTTACTCAAGCTATGAACCTAACCAAGAGATAGATGGTATAAGTCATACTTACAATGACGGAAGTTATTAACTTTCAAATTTCACTTCCTTCTATAAAAAAACCAGACTAGTAAGAACAAAACAAGTAAGAGAGGAACAGCTACTTGTACCCAAGCTGAAACCTTTACGGTCTTATTTAAAATCTCATTATGCTCTTCTTTATCTATCTCTAAACCTGCCATATTTGCCATGTGATGCATGGCTGAAATAGCCAAGTCACCTTCTGGAATACTCTGGTGACAAGCAAAACAAGCCCCTTGACGGTCAAGTACAGCACGTTGTTTAGCAGAAAGAGGGTTGGCTAAAGTCCAATGGTTGTCAACCGTTTGAACCTGTGTTCCATTTTCATCAACCATAACTGAATAGTCATGCTTTAAATTTGGAATGGCTGGAATCTGTTCATCTATTTTTTTAGGTAAAACTTTACCATCTGCTGTCATAAGATCTACAATGGTTGTCTTCGTTTGGTCAGCAAAATATTTTCCACCTTCTATGCCCATACCCAATGCTTTTTTAGAAGTATGACAAGACTCACAATCACGTGCCTCTTTACTAATGGTATGAGGATTAACCTGTGCCATGGTAATCGCATTTTGTCCCTCTTCTCCAGCTCCTTCAACATTAGGAATTTTAACAATGTGATTCTGTAGTAAAGTATTTCCATCCTTTCCTATAACGGTTATGGTTGTTTGACAACCAGGAATGGTAGGAGAGACACGCCCTTCACCATTGACAGAAAGTGCTGGGTCTTCCCAACGTAAATAAGAACGTGTTTCAGTTACTTTTCCATCTACTAGAAAGTCTTTTAAGGTATCTTCTCCAGAATTTCCATGTATATCATGAGCATGAGAGGCAGCTAAATAGTCAGGATTCTGTTTACCTTCTGAATAATCTATCTTAACATGACAACCATAACATTGAGGAGCCCATGTGGCATGACAGGTATAGCACTCTAACTTTTGGGTGTGTGCCTCTATCTTATCCATGGCAACTAAGGCTTTTTTAGAGAGTTTTTTCTCTTCCTTGAGTGCTTTAAGAGGCGTTAGTTCAATGTTTTTTCCTGAAGCCAAATGCATCATAATTTTATTTCCATGGCGAACAGCTTTAGGTAAAGGGTTACCTCTAGCAGTTAATATAAAACCATCACCTTTATCTTTAGGTACAGCCCCTTTTTTAAGATACTCAGCCAAAGTAAAAGTGGTTCCACGTGGCTTACCTGTTTTCTCTTTCAATGCAAATTCATCAGAGTAACCAATGGGCAGTTCCCAAGG
>CACVAR010000029.1:4446-9772 GCA_902727905.1 uncultured Sulfurovum sp.
ATTTTTGAAAGTTCGTCCATATACTCTTGATAAGTTTTAGTCCCCAAGCGCTCATGAGGATTTTTAGAATCATAGTTCGATTCAGTATGATTGTAACCATCTGCCTTACCAAATGACCATAATGCACCATGAATTTTTCCTGCTTCAGTATTCATCAGTGAATTCCATTGAGCTTTAACCTGTTCTTCGTGACACATTCCACAGGTATTAATGTTTATCCACTGACTTGTGGGACTTGGGTAAAACTCTTTTGGACCTTTGTTTTCTAAAAAGTATTTCAATGTTCCAGCGTGTGATGTGTTTTTGTCACTACTCTCAGGGTTACCCCCATGACAAACCACACAATCATTGCCTTTAGCCCCTGCTTTTTGAGCCACCCCTAGAATTTCTTGCATCATTTTTGAAGAGTGATCACGAATGTGTTCAATGCCATCATGACATCCAATACAAGAGTTTTTAGCTGATAAAAATAGAGAAAAAAATAAGAGGAGAGAGAGTAGCTTTTTCATGGAACATCCTTTAGGCATATTTTACCTAAAGAACGTAAGATTTTAATGGTTAATTTCTTCTTCCTAGAAAGGCTAATGCAAGTCCTCCAGAAAGGTAAAGAAGCTGAAGTTCAATACTCCAACCACCATGTTCACTAAGTGTAAAAACGGTCTCTTTATGCGCAAGTATAATAGCCACCAACATGTTAAATGCAATAATTCCACCTGCAATGCTAATATAACGACCAATAATTAAAAGTACTGGAGCCACTATCTCTCCTATAAATACCCCATAGGTCACATATTTTGCATATGGTACATTAGCATTTTGAAGCATTTCTTCAATAAAATCTGTACCATTTAATACTTTGTCTACACCATGAAACAACAGTAAAAAACCTAAAGAGAAGGCTAAGACGTTTATCGCTTTTTCATTCATTATTCATCCTTAATAAAAAAATAGTATACCCATATTAATTTTAAAACTTCTATTTATTTCTTCTTAAGTTTCTTAGTTACTTTTACTTTCTTAGTTAACTTTACTTTCTTTTTAGGCTTAAATATAGATTGACTGTTACTTAAGTTACAATCACTAATTTTATATAAAATCAAAATCAATGAGGCTACTAAATAGAGCATGATGGTTTCTATACTCCATCCACCAAACTGAACCAATATCTCTGGTGAAATTCTGTAAGCCACAAATAACATGGCTAACATATAAGAAGCTATAAAAAAAGCCATAACGCGAATAAATTTACCAAAAACTAAAAAGATAGGCACAATGAGTTCAGGTATATACACCCCATAACTTATAAGTCGTATCTGTTCTAAAGAGCTTACAAACTCTTTTCCAATAAACATTTTACCCATAAATACCGTTCCTGGCATAAAAGGGCTAAACCATGTACCAAAAGGAACTCTGCTTTTAACATTTGGAACATAAGTATCTAAAATCATTTTTTGTATATGTTCTGTACCATAAATCATTTTATCTAAGCCATGAAAAAGAAGTAAAGCGCCTAAAGAAAATGCTAAAAAACGTATTCCTCCATTGTGCATTATATAGCCTTAATGTTATAGAATTTTTTTGTGTGTATACAATAAAAAGAGTGTTACAGAAACAACCAAATAAAGCATAGGTGTTTCAATACTCCAGGCACCATGCTTACTTAGCGTCAATAGAGTTGTTCCATGTGCTAAAACAATAGCAACAAGCATGTTAATACTAATTAATATTAATGCAATTCGTATAAAGTGATTAAATACTAACATTAGAGGTGCAAGAACTTCACCAATATAAACCCCATAAGCAATATATTGTGCGTAAGGAATCTTTAGCTTCTCTAACATCTCTTCAATACTTCCAATACCATTTACAATCTTATCTACTCCATGAAACAAAAGTAATACTGCCAAACTGACAGTTAAAAACCTAAGCGCATTTTTTTCCATTTCTTATCCTTTGAATAGAACTATTATTACTCGTTTTTATTGAAAAAGTGCTTAGGTAGATTAATCTACCATCATTCC
Source organism: uncultured Sulfurovum sp. (assembly GCA_902727905.1). Lineage (GTDB taxonomy): Bacteria > Campylobacterota > Campylobacteria > Campylobacterales > Sulfurovaceae > UBA1140. Next base: position 6,468 of record CACVAR010000029.1, read on the forward strand.
ATAGGGACGAGATAGTTTTTCTTGAAGTTGATGCATACTCACAGTACGACCTTCACGAACAAATTCTCTTCCGTCTAAAAAAACCAAAATTGTTGGTAGAGAGAGTACTTCGTACTCAGCTGCAATAGTAGCATACTCTTGTGCATCTAAAAAAATCTGTTTTATCTCTGGAAACTCTGTATCAAAAAGCTCTTTGAATTTTGGGCGTAAAGCATGACAAACATTACAATGCTCACCTGAAAAATAAAGTAATACACCGAGTTCTGATTTAATGGTTGACTGTAGTTCTTCTAATGTCATCTCTTACCTTCTAATATTAGTCAAATAAAGAATACTCTTCTTTGATTTTAGGAAGCATGGTACGGTCAAGTGCATAAACAAAAGCATAATTAAAATAAGCATTCTTCAATATATCACGTGCTTCATCAATGTCTTCATACCAACTTGGACGGTCAACACCATCTACTTTGGTTTTAGGTGGCGTAAGAACAATGGTCTTAACCCATGCACCGTTATAACGTACATATTCTCGTGCTTTATAAACATCTTGCAAGTTGTCCACAAAAATAGCTACCTTGTCACTCTTACTTGGAACCATAATATTTAAGAAACCATCTATAAACACAGGAGTAAAGTGTTTCGTATACTTTACTCTATCTAAATCATATGGTAAGTGATGTAAGTCACAGAACTCAACCACACGTTGTAAAATATCTACATGAAAAGGCGTAATGTCTTTCTCTTGATAGATGTATGAATTAATCTTAAATGTTGTTTTAAAGAGCGTATCTGTAATAATCTCACAACTCGCTTCTTTGTTCAAAATGCTTACATCAGGTTTGATGGTTTTCATTAGTTTAGTATCTGTACCAATGAACATCTTCGCTTCTGAATTTAAAATCTTTTCAAATATTTTTCGCCACTCATTAGGTAAAATCTCAATATTTGACTTCTTCGTTACAATCATCTTCATAAAAGAAAGTTCATGTTCTGTAAAAAGATAAAAACTAGACTCTCTTGATATCAACACATAACGTATAAGTTTAAATGCTGCTTTTTCAATATCATCTACTTGAATCCAAGCTACTTCAGCATCAGTGATTTTTAAAGAGCTATTAGAATAAATAATGGCATATGCACCATTATCAATGGCTTTTTCAATCTCTTCAGCATCATTAGAGATGAACAAGTCACCCTGTTCGACTTTTGATGGATAAACCGTTACAGAATTAATCGCTGTAACCGTTGGTTCAGAGATAACTTCACCACCTGTTAAATTTAATAAATCTTCAATTTTCATTCTGACCAAGTCCTAACCTATTGGAGTACCATTAGTTTTTGGTTTTTCTGGACGTACCATACATAAACCGTTTTCATCTTTTGCTGCAAGCAACATCCCTTGACTAAGCATTCCCATTAATTTCGCTGGTTTTAAGTTGGCAACCACACAAACTTGTGTGTCTAACATCTCATCAGCTGAATACCACTCTTTAATACCTGCCACTACTTGTCTAGGCTCATCCTCACCAACATCTACTTGAAGTAAAAGAAGTTTTTTACTTTTTGGAACTTCTTCAGCTTTCACAACCGTTCCCACTTTAAGTGAAGTAGCAAAGAATTGGTCAATCCCAATTAAAGCCACACCTTCAGCAGGTTCAGAAGCTTTCTTTTTGTTCGCTTTCTTTACCTCTTTTTCAGCTTTTTTCTTTGCTTCAGCTTCTTCTTGTTCTTTTTTCAATGCTTCTAAACGTGCATCTACTAAAAGTTCTTCTTCAATTCTTGGAAAAAGTGGCTCACGTTTCTGCGTAGTAAATGGCTCTAAAATAGTACCATTACGAATAATATTTTCAAAACTCTGAGGGGTAATTTCAAAACCTAAAGCATTACAGACTGTTGTCGTTGTTGCTGGCATGACAGCGTGTAACATTAAAGATACTTTAGCCAAAATGGTTGCAATCAATCCATTTAATGCCATGGTCTCTTCTGTTTTACCCTCTTTAATCATCGTCCAAGGTTGATACTTGTCAATGGCTCTGTTGGCTACCGTTAATGGTCTCCAAAGCTCTTCTAAGAAACGGTGCAGTTGAAGTTCGAAAATCATTGGTTCTAACTTCGCTAACGAAACATCCATTTCATCTAACTCTGCTTGGTAATATTTAGAAACCAAGTCACACTCAACTCTACCTTCAAAGTACTTACCACTCATACCAATTAAACGGTTTAACAAGTTTCCAAGGTCATTTCCAAGGTCAGAATTAATTCGGTCAATCAATGCTCTTTGAGAAAAGTCTCCATCGCCACCAAATGGTACTTCACGAAGCATAAAGTAACGGAAATTTTCTAAACCATAAGCATCTGCAACCTCTTTTGGATTTACCACATTACCTTTTGACTTTGACATCTTTTCACCATTTCGTGTCCACCAACCATGCGCCCCAATGTGTCTTGGTAATGGTAAATCTAAACTCATTAAAAAGGCTGGCCAATAGATAGCATGGAAACGTAAAATGTCTTTTCCAATCAAATGCACTCTTGCTGGCCAATTTTCCATGTCAGCATCATCTGTACCATAACCCAATGCTGTTACATAGTTCATAAGCGCATCTAACCAAACATACATAACATGTTTTGGGTCATTGAAATCTTCTGGAAGTTTTACACCCCAATCGAATGAAGTTCTAGTAATAGAAAGGTCATTTAATCCACCTTCTACAAAACGAATTACTTCATTTCTTTTGCTCTTTGGTAAAATACAGTCTGGATTATCATTGTACCACGCAAGAAGTTTATCTTCATAAGCCGAAAGTTTAAAAAAATAACTCTCTTCTTCTACAATTGAAGTACTCTTTCCACAATCTGGACAAAACTCATCATCTACCAATTGTGTCTCAGGGAAAAAAGTCTCACAAGGAATACAGTAATGCCCTGAATAAGTATCTTTATAAATATCACCTTTTTCATGCATGGTAGAAAAGGCTTTTTGAACCCCTTTTTTATGGTCAGCATCTGTAGTACGAATAAACTTGTCATAAGAGATGTCAAAATCATCCCAAAGATCTCTAAAAGTTTTAGAAATCTCATCAGCATACGCTTGAGTCTCTTTGCCTCTTTTCTTAGCAGCTTCTTCAATCTTTTGACCATGTTCATCGGTACCTGTTAAAAAGAAAGTATCTTCACCAATAAGACGAGAGTAACGGGCCAAAGTATCAGCAATAATTGTTGTATAAGCATGTCCAATATGAGCAACATCGTTAACATAGTAAATAGGGGTAGTAATATATGATTTGTGACAAGACATTAGTAGT
>CACVAR010000030.1 GCA_902727905.1 uncultured Sulfurovum sp.
GCTTTAAAAGGTTTGTACTCCTCTTTAGTAATGAGCGTATTCTTATATGGTATATGGTAATCATAATTAAATGGTCGTGTTGCCAACATAAAGTTCTCACTATTGACATCACCCTTAACAATTTTTGCTCTTGGTAAATTGACTTTTAAAACATCTAAAAAGTCCAATGCCTCATCTTTGGTGTCAAACATTCCAACACGGACAACAAAGTTAACACCTTTTCGTTCCATACGCGCTAACTCTTTTTCTTCTTTAAGTGATTCCATAAGTTGCTGTGCATCATAACGTAGCTCTATCTCTTTACTTTCGATGTAGTACTTATCTTTCTCATCAATGGTACGTAGTGCAATTAGATCATAAAGCTTAGGCTCTTTTGCATAATAAAAGTTTCCATTTTTCTTATAATTAATGGCTTCTAAAACAGCTGCATTGGTATTAATATTTAAAGATTTGTTAGTATGTTTAGATTTTAAATACATACCACCATACCAACCATATCCTTCTTTATATCGGTCTTTCACTTGCTCCATAAGTGTTTTGGCATAATCATCTGTATAGCCATAAAGTGCATCGTAAACAAAAGCTGCTTTTGTACTTATGAGTTCTTTTTTATGTTCAGCCTTACGACTTCGATTTAAATTTTCCCAAAGTTTACCTTCATTGTAAATACTGTTTTGAATCCAGTATGGTTTACGGTCAAGTGCTTCTTCAGTTGAGGTTGCCAGTTTTCCAGTAATTTGATATCTATCTTTTAAAGCCAAATAAACATTTGATGAATAGTGCTTATATTTTAAATAATATGGTTGCTCCATCATTGTCCATAAATAACTCTCACCATTCGTTAATCTATCTTCAAAGCCCATTGGTACTTCATAGTTGTAAATTGCTTTATAATCTAAGTTACGCTCATCAAATAAGTGACTATAAGCTTTAACATTGAAGAACTTCATAGCATTATAAATATAGAACTCTTTAGCTGGATCTATAATATCTACAGCTCCACCTTTATCAACTCCGTTAAACCATCTATCTTGCATACCTTTTGCTAAAACTGCACGCTTAAAATTCCATTTAGCGACAATAGCAAAAACATCTTGCCTATATTTAGGATAATCTCTTTGTAAATGAAATAGACCTGTCATTAACTGTGCAACAGAGTACAAGTCCCATCCACCAGCTCTACCTGCTTTAGAACCATCTTTTTTAACCATCTTAGCAGTTTTAGCACTGTAGTATAAATTTGGTAACTCATTATTATAAATTTTCATCTTCTTCAATGTCGACATTAACTTATCCATACGACTGTTAAAAACATCTTTATAAATAATATCTAATGACTCAGCTGAAATGGTTGCCATAATGGTTTTACCAATATGCTCAGGTCTTACTACTTTATACTTGTTAAGTCCATTCACCAAACCAGTTTCAGGATTGTAGTTATTTTCAAAATAGTTCCATGCAATTTTGGCAGCTTTTAAATTCTCTTCTTCACCAGCACAATTATCAGATGCATTTTTTTCTAACCCTCCAGCATAAGGTTCAAGGATAGTATGTTTTTTATCTGTAGGAAGACAACGGAAGTTATTAACAGTCGTACGGTAGTTGTCATAGACACCACGATTTTCAACTTTATTAAGTAGCTGCAGTGGTCCCATTTTCGCTGAGAGCATACCCTCTAATATAATGGAGTTGGTATTCAGTGTCATCGCCTTATTCTGCCCCGGTCGTTTCTCATAAATACCTGCGTAGAATCCTTTTTTAGGGTCATAGTTACCTTTTAAGTAATTAAAGACTTTTTGAGAATATGGTGTATCAAACAAATAGTGCATCCCTAAACCAGCTTTGGTACTTACAGCTTTGTATTCATCATAATCAGCACCGTGCTGATTAATGGTCTTCCATGGCTCACCATTGGTATAAATTGTGTTAAATAAGAAGTATGGACGTACATCGATATTATCTTCTGTTACAGCTGTAATTTGACCTGTTCTTTTATAACGTTCTTCTTGTACATCATAAATATTCTTAATGTATCTACCTGACTCAGGGTCATCTACACCATACTCAAAACCTAAATACCAAAATGGCTCACTCTCAACAAAGTTTGAGAAGAATGGACGTGTATCCGTAGGAATTTTAATACCATAAACGTCTACTTCATTAAGGAATTTATACTGTCTAGCTTCTCCAGCATTATGTCCCCAGAGCTCATAACCACGTGCAAGATACTCTTCATAACCCGTTAAAGCTTCATGTGTAATATGTAGCCCACTTTTACTTGAATACTGTGCACCATATAAATCACCCTCAACACTTAATGCACGACAATATCTATAACGAAGTGTTAATTTTTCAATGGCTGGAGCAAGATTCTCTTCACACTGTTCAATAACATTTAAAGAAGAAAGAAGACGTGCCATATCAGCTGCTGACCATCCAGTACCATCTTTTACTGCTTTGTTTACATAGTTCACCATCTTACCAGTGTTTGTATTATACGTTTTGTTTGGAAGTTCATTATTGAAAAGATCCATTTTTTGCATGGTGCTTAAAAACTTACCCATCATCTGTTCATAACGTTCTTGAGTAATAATACCAAACTTTCTAGCAGCAAACATAGCATAGTTTGCATTTGCCCAGTCCCAAGTAGCAGCTGATGGATACTTGTGTGCAGCAGCTGTTAATCCTGTTTTTTCATTAAAGTTATTTTCAATATATTTCCAAGCAACACGTGCCATTTTCATCTCTTCAGCTGTTGGCTTACAACGTAATTGACATGGTTTAACTTCTACCCCTGGTTGAATACATTCACCCTCTTCACCATCAAAGTCAAAAAAGCTGGTACTTGTATCTACAACGGTTGTAATATTAGCGTCATGCTCAATTACTTTGGAGGTTTCTTTAATCTGCCAAAAAATTGAGATTAGAAGCATTACTATAAGGAAAAGAGAAAGAATTGTTGCTAAAACATAAAACTTATTATTTCTAATTATATTCATATTAAATTATCCTTAAATAAAATTATTAGATTATCAAAATAAATTATATCATATATATAGATTCAAAAATATTAAATTGAGAGATTAATGTAATTTTTTCTTAAATATAAGTTATATATTATTAAAATAAGTTATTAGAGCTATGTAATTTTATTTTTATGTGAATATTTATTACTCTTCAAGCAAATTATCATAGATAAACTTTATATTTTCATTCTCAATGTCTATGTAACTGGGTTGTAAAGATCTTACTTTAGGTACAACAGGGTGCATTCCCCCTTCTATCCAAAAAGAAGTTATATTATTTGAGTGTAAAGCACTTAAAAGCTCAAAATTTTCAAGATGTTCGGCAGGAACACCATAGTCATTAAAACTATGTGCAATAAACGTTGGCACTCTGTACTTATCTAATTGATTAACAGGTGAATATCTATTAAGCCATTTTTTTCTCTCTTTATCATCTTCTATTTTAGATAATCTTATTTGTTTCTTTTTTGGGAAAAGATGTAAATCTGTAGAGATGCTGTTAAAAACAGCTACTGAAATTTTATGAGACGCTAACCTTGTCATAGCAAGTGTGGCTAACTGTCCACCTGCTGACTCTGCCATAACAAGAACCTTTGAACTGTTGGCCTTGTAAGACTTAGCATTCTTTAATACATGTTCTATAGCCGTCTGAACATCATCAACCATCTCTTCCATAGTCACTCTTGGGTGATCTAAAAGACGATAATTTATACTAACAGCAGTAAATCCTCTATCAGCATATTGTTTGCAAAGATATTTATAGCTTTTTTTATCTCCTTTAGTCCAACCTCCTCCATGAACATAAATCATTAAAGGATTACTTTTACTTTCCTCTTTAAAATAAACATCATAACTCTGTTCAATGTCTATTCCATAACTTTCATCTTCTTTAACAAGAATTTGATTTTTTTCTTGATAATAAATTTTGTTAAGATGAAAACGTAATAATGGTCCATGATGTTTAGGTTCTAATATTTTATTCTTAGGCTGAATTTTATTACTTCTTTTCAATGGAAAATATTCTAAAATTTTCTCTACTTTAAAATCATTCTCAACAAAATACTCTATCGAGTTTTCATCAAAAGCTTTAAGCCAATCTTTTTTATACTTATTTCCTATAATCAATGTCTTTGACCAATACCAATCCATTTGTAAAGCTGGGGAAAGTGCAATAAACGTCTCAGACTTTGAAGCCAATGCACCTAAGTCTTTTCGAAAAGTTATTATTTCTTGACAAACCGTACTATTATTATCTTTCTTTTCAACATAACAGTCATTAAAAACATTTGGAGGACTATCTTCCAAAGCCATACCTACTATATTTTTGCGATAATAAGGAAGAAGATTTGTTTGTGCAATTGAAAGTAAAGTACCCATGAAACCTCTGGCTAGTAAAATAACTTTTTGCTTTTTACTCGTGTTAGTTCGAATTTCATTTTGTATAATTATAAGCTTATCGGCTATGCTTAATTGAGAAGGGAGTAAAACTACCTGAAGGTTTGAAGATTTACAAAATGAATTTGTACTCTCATCATCAAAACAAAGTACTTTTACTGTTTGATTATTTTCTATACCATTAGCATAAAGTGATGAAAAGAAAAAAATGATTATTACTAATACTTTCAACTATTTCCTTTATTAAGTTTTATGCTTATCTCTACCTATAAAAAATCTACTTACTCTCTCTATGTCCAAACTCTTGAGTCCAATAAATTCCATATTGGCTATCAGGATTTACAACAATGGCTGTACCAATCTCATCAAAATCATCTTTCATAATATTCGTACAATGGGCAGGACTTTCAAGCCAACGATTTACCACCTCAACTAAAGTAGAAAAACCTCCTGCTATATTTTCTCCTACTATATCATAATCCATATATCCATTCTCATCAATACGCTCTCTAAAAAAACTTTTCTTCCCTCTATTGTATCCAGTTATATCATATTCTGTACCTGAACCATCATGAGAAAATGTATCAGTCATTGCTAAGTCATTGCTATGTTCATATGCTGCATTATAAAGTTCAGCGTTCCAACTAACTGGTTGACTAGGACCAACATACCCTAATCCATCATTACAATCAATTTTTTGGCTTCGTACTTTATTAATTGCCTCTACAATCTCACTCTGAGAGGGTTCAACAAAAGATTCTTCACTAGGATTACTTCGAGGAGAATCACTTCCACCTCCTGCTCCACAGCCAACTAGCAGAATGATAGTAAGTAGCATCAAGTATTTAGAATTAAACACTTTCTATCCTTTCATATTTATAAATATATCTAATTTTAAAATCTTAAAATCAAATACATTTGATATGTTTATTATATATAAAAAACATGTCTATTTTATGTCTTTATTTATTTTAAATACTATATTTTTATTTTTATATAAAATTAATATTTAAATGTTTTATCCAAGTAAAATCTTACATATTTATCCTCCACATTAAATTAATGTATTATTTATTATATAATATAATTATTAAATTTAATATTAAATTAAGATTATATTTGTTTAATTTTATGTAGGAGTATATTAGTCCTAATTTAGGGCTTTAGAGAACTAACTTATTACATAAAAATGTTTTTGATTTGAAAAAAAGAGAGATTGACCCTAGAAACTAGGGTCAGAAGGTTTTATATGTTAACGAGGAATAATATTATACGCTACTTTGTACTTAACCATTAACCACATTAATACAAAGACCAATGAATGTGCAAGTGTATTAATCCAAATATCTCCTTGCTGGAACCAAACAATGTTGGCAATAAGAACACAAGCATAAACATGTAAAATAAACACATAAAGTGATGCCTGACCAATAGGAATAAAGAACCAACCAAATACCTTATTAATAGGTTTCCAAAAATATGATAACAATGCATAAGAGACAAATAAAATTGCAAAATCATTCAATAGTCTTCCTAAACCCAAAGTGTTTTTACGGAAATACTGATGATAAATACTCTTAAAGGTCTCTGGATCAATCACGTGCAACCTCATATAGTCTGGAAGTTTTCCAGACATTGGATTGTTATAAGTAAAAAATAAAAGTGCCAAATAAATAACCATAATAATTGAAAAGGCTATAGCTCCTTTTTTAGAGTGAAAAAAGTTCCATATTTCATTACGATAAAACCCAATAACTAAACCATGTACAAAAAGAACTTGCCATGATAAAATAGGAAATGCATACTCAAACTGTGCACCTGTTGGACGTACAGGAAATCCACTATTAGCTAAGTAAATTAACCAACTAATCGTTAAAACAGTCAATACTTGTTTTTTAGCCAATAACCATAAAATAAATGGTGAGAACATTAGTAAAACAACATAAAGACCTAAAATTTGAAACTGATGAGGTCCATAACGAAGCATTACAAACTTAGCAATAATTCGATCTTGATACTGTGAAAACAATGCAAAATCTGGATATAAGTTATAAACTTTTCCCGAGTATGCTTTAAACGTCATTGCTGCTGACGCATCAATAAATATATTTAAAAGTGCTATTGATAAAATAACAACTAAAGAGGTTCGGTAGAGTAAAAAAGCTCTACCGAATTGCTTAGAAATTGTTGTTCCTAATGCACCCTCATCATAAATTCGCTTTCGAGAAAGCAATCCTAAAATAGCCCCCGAAAGCATTACAAACCCTTCAGCACCTGTTACTGCACCTATTCTTTCCCAAGCAATAAAATTATATAGTGAAAAAATATCAATATGAACCACAATCAAAATCAACATTACAAAGCCACGTATAAAGTCTACACGTAAATCTCTTTTTTCTTCACTTGAGTATTGCCACATTTTCATAAATGAACCCATGGGTTTCATGGCTGGTATATCTTTCATCTAAGCCTCCTATTGATTTTGAATCATTTTAAGAAGAGGACCTTCTTGTTTGTAAAGAATAGACTCTAAAACAATTGCATTGGTATTACATGTTAGAGATTTATTAATTTTATTATCTTTCTCATAAATCCCTGTGTACCACCCTCTATCACTCTGAAGAGGTTTCAACGCATCAACTAATTTTTTAGTATAATTACTGTCGTACAAGGCATCCATTGCAAATGATGCTTTCGTACTTAACTGCTTCATCTCATTAATAAGATTACCATGCTCATCAATCGCAGCCCACTTATCTTTGTTCACATACACATTGTTATAAACAAAGTAAGGAGCCTGATCTAAATGATCTTCCGTTACAGCTGTTAAGATTTTTGTATCTTTATAACGTTGTCGTTGTGCTTCATATAAACGGTATGAAAACTCTTTTGAGAAATAATCCCATCCAAACTCTAAACCATCTAACATATACGGTTCCATTACAACATAGTTATTCGCATCAGAATGTGCCTTGTCTCTTTTATCATACGGTACTTCAATATCATAAATATCGATAAACTCTAAGTACTTGTCATAACGTAAAGCATTCGTAATATCAACACCAAAGGTTGCAAACATCTTAGAAGTATATTGCTCATATCCTAAACGTCCTTCTTGAAGAAGTGACTCATTACCATCTTCAACAACAGCACCATATAAAGCACCCTGTTTGGTCATTTCTCTAACATTCCATCGCATTAGAATTTGACGTAACTCTTTATGATACTCTGGTTGATTAAACTGAACATACGCCATAGGAATCAAAATACGACCAATATCAATCGCTGACCAACCAATACCATCTTTTGTATCCACATTCGCATAGTCGGTCATGGCTAAGGTAGAAGCATTATAAACTTTGTTAGGAAGTACGCCTCTATAAAGTTCAATCTTTCCTAAAGTTGTTAATGCTGTACGCATACGCTTATCATATTCTGAAGCATCAATCAACGCTAACTTCTCAGCAGCAATCAATGCCATAAGGTAGTTTCCTGTATCCCATAATGTTGTTGAAGGGAAATTATCAACTGAGCTTACTAGCCCTGTCTCTTCATGATAATTATTTTCAAAATAATGCCATGCTGTCTTTGCAACTTCCATATCATAAGCTGTAAGTACTTTTTTACTTACATTTAAATCAGGAGCAATAACTCTTTCAATTTCAATGACACCCAGCCCTTGTTTTCGGAGGTCAAGATTATTTAAAAAGTAGATGAAAATACTACCAAACACTAACGCAGCCAAAAAGACCATATGATGTCTAGCTCGTTTTAAATTTTTATACTTATCCATTTTCATGTCCTTACTGATTATTTATTTTATGGGGAGTCATAACAACTCTCCTATTTTCACTATAGTCATTAGCTGTAGTACCAAAGTTTATAGGTTTTCTTTTACCAAAAGATTGCATCATAAATCTATGAGAGCTAATACCTCTACTCTTTAAATAAGTAGCTATAGAAGTAGCTCTATTTTTAGTCAATCTATCATTATATGCATGACTACCACGTGGGTCAGCATGTGTCTCTATGATATATTTATAGGTAGGACAAGCTTCTATTTTACTTACAAAAGTGTCTAAAATAAAATGTTTAGCTGGATCAATACGGCTACTTCCCGTTCTAAATATCTCCATGTCCATAGTCACACTTTGCTCACAGCTTGCTACTTTTATTGGCTCTTGCACAATAATCGTTTGCTGTGGTGCTACCACTTCATAACTCACCACTTGCTGTCGAGGAGCCACACGCTCATAAGTCACTACTTTTCGATACAGCTCTTCACTTCCAAGTGCCATTGTTGGTACATCATTAGAACAAACAAGCTCTTGTTTTTGTACCATAGGCTGAGTAACTACTGGCACAAACTTCTTGACTGGTGCTATTGGCTGAACTACTTTCTCTTCTACAAATTTTGTTACCACTGGTGCTGCAGCAGCCACAACCACAGGAGCACGTTGATAGGCTCTAGCAGGGTAAGCTTGTTCTATACTTTCTGGTTTTTTGACAACGGTCTTTTTTGTTACCACTGTTTTTTTAGTAGGAGTTACATATGCTAAACTACCTCTTGACGCATAATTTGGTGCTTGTTTTACTACTTTTTTCTCAACAGTTTTAGTCACTACCTTTTTGACTTCAGGCTTTTTTACTACTGCTTTTTTGACTACCGGATTTTTTACTTCTGCCTTTTTTACTTCTGGCTTTTTCGCTACTACTTTTTTCTTTTCAACTTTTTTAGTTGTTTTTTTAGCAACCTTTTTAGGCGTAACTTTCTTTTCGGCTAAAGCTTTGTCTTTGACAAATTTTTCAACTACTTTTACAACAGCTTTAGGAAACCAGTCTTGCAACTTCGCACAATCGGTTGTTCGTTGTGCTGTTTTCCAAGTAGTGAGTTTCATGTTTAAGTCAGGGTAACGTAAAAGCCTAGCGCCTTCTGTTAACGAAGCTGAAACCGATGCACTACAACAGTTATCATATTTCTTCTTTTTCTCACCCTTTTTATAGGGTCCTAAAAAAGCTGGAAACGAAGCTGAAATATTAATGGTCGGCTGTCCATACTTCCACTTAACACTGTTTTTGTCTAAGAGCTTTATGTTATGTTTCTTTAAAATGGCAGCAACTTTTTTCTTAACATCAAAAGCCATTTTCATTTTTCTGCTTTTTGAGCCTTTTAGATAGCCATCTAAATTAATATAAACGGCTTTTAAACCTTTTAAAGACTTATT
>CACVAR010000031.1 GCA_902727905.1 uncultured Sulfurovum sp.
GCTGGCATTTGTGCTCCAACAAGTACCCAAAAGTTTGCTGTTTTTACACCACCATCTTCAACAGGACCAAAATGTTTACGGACATTTTTAATCATATGATTACTAACATCAATTCCTAACTTATGAGACTCAACTATTTTTTCTCTACTAATTAAAGATAAATAAGCATTTTTAGTATAATAATCTTTACCTTTAAACATAACCGAGTTCTCTTTAGCTGCTGCTTCTTTTGCTCTTTGTGTTTTTGCTGGAGAAAGATAATAGACTTCGATACCTTTAAAAACTTTACGTAAACTTTTTTTAGGAGCTGCATTGGCATGAATAGAGACAAAAATATCTGCTTTTTTCTTGTTGGCAAACTCTGTTCTTTTAGGAAGTTTTACAAAGGAGTCACCAGACCTTGTCATGTAAACTTTATAGCCTTTAGCTTGAAGCTTAGACTTAAGTTTTTTAGCCACAGAGAGTACCACTTTTTTCTCTTTTTTATTGCCACAACAAGAAGCTCCCCCATCTTTTCCACCATGTCCAGCATCAATCACGACGGTATATTTTTTATTTCGACTGGAATAAGTTGTTGAGGTACTTTTCTTTTTACTATTAAGCGTTGCTTTTTGTCCAGAAACAAGAGGAATAGCCAAAACTTTTCCAGAATAAGCATGTTTTTTGTCTAAATTCTTCTCTTTAGAAACAATAACAACACGAAGCTTTTTAGGAGAATTTTGTGCCATTCTAAAAGAGTTTATAGTTCTAAAGCTATGATGTGAAATACCTTTAGTACTAGGTAATACGGCTCCATGAATGTCAAAAACATACTTTATAGCACCATCTTTAGCTGGAAGTGTAAAAAAAGTTACTCTCTCTATATTAGCACTAAAATGTAATTTTAACTCGGCTAGACGAATTTCACTTTTTACAAAATTATTACCTGCAAAAAGTAGATTAGAAAAAAAAGATATTAAAAATATAGATATTAAAAATTTATTATTTATTTTATTAAAGATATTACTCTCCGTTCATTAGTTTATTCATTAACTCTTTTACTGTGATTATCTCTTTTAGTTTATATCCATTGGCACCTGTAAAGAAGAGACCAGACTCAGCAATACCATCATAAGCATCAGAAAGCCTATCAGCAATACAATAACCGACTATCCTTGCTTCTTCACCACGATTACATGGAGCAACACAGTTTGAAATACAAGCTACTTTTGGCGCTGTTCCAGTTTCTATATCAGCATGAAGTTGACTTTTAACACCACGTGCTGGATAACCAACAGGTGACTTAAACAGTTTAATGTCATCAGCATCTGCTTTTATAATCATCTGCTTCATGACTTCAGAAGTGTCACACTCAACTGTACCAATAAATCGTGTACCCATTTGTACAGCATCAGCACCTAAGTCCATCATTTTTTGAATATCATCATAATCCCAAACACCACCAGCTGCTATAATTGGCATTGAACCCCAGTTCTTAGCTTCTTCTACTACGGGAGGTAAAATGTTCTCTAACTGATTCTCTTCCATAAAACACTCATCATACTTGAACCCTTGGTGTCCACCAGAAAGAGGTCCTTCTACAATAACTGCATCAGGTAACTTATTATGTGTTTTTTTCCAACGTCTACATAAAATACGAAGTGCTTTTGCTGTGGAAATAATAGGAACTAAAGCAACATCTGGATAATTTTTAGTTGCCTCAGGCATAGTTAATGGTAATCCAGCTCCTGTAATAATCATGTTAGCGCCAGCTTTACATGCATCTTCCACAACTCTGTTATATTCACTCTGAGCATATAAGACATTCGCTGCTAATGGACGGTCACCACAAATTTCTCTGGCATTATCAAAAATCTTTTGTAATGCTGGATAAGAGTAAAAATTAATTGCCTCTAGAGGACGATCATCTTTCCCTACTACTTTTTCAGTATATTCTCTGTTTTTGTAAACCCCTGTACCAACAGCTGAAATAACACCTAACCCACCTTCTAAACTAACATTTCCTGCTAGTTGATCCCATGAGATACCTACTCCCATTCCACCTTGAATGATTGGTTTATCTATGGTGTATTTTCCAATTTTGAAAGATTTAAATGCCACTACGTTACCTTTATTTTTGCAAATTTTCGTTTACCTACTTGTAAAATATACTCACCTAAGCTTAAATTCATCTTTTCATCCGAAATCTTCTCTTGGTCAATACGAACACCACCCTGCTTAATATCACGGCGTGCTTGAGAGGTTGAAGGCTCTATATTTGCATCTACCAATGCTTGGCAAATCCAAATACCATCCTCCATCTCAAACTCTTCTATTTCAGTAGGTATATTGTTTGACTTAAAGACATTGTCAAACTCACTTTTGGCTATCTTAGCAGACTCTTCATTATAAAATCTAGCAGTTAACTCTAAAGCGAGATTTTCCTTAGCCTTTTTGGGGTGTAAGGTTCCATTTGCTACATCATGCTTTGTTTGTGCTATGTTGGCGAGCGATTGTTCACTTAATAAGTCATAATATCGCCACATTAACTCATCTGAAATTGAGAGTGTTTTCCCATAAATATCTTTTGGAGCATCTGTAATTCCAATATAATTATTTAAAGATTTTGACATTTTTTGAACCCCATCAAGACCTTCTAAAATAGGCATCATTAATACAGCTTGTTCTTTACCAACTTCATAAACACGTTGTAAGTGTCTTCCCATAAGTAAGTTAAACTTCTGATCAGTCCCACCAATCTCGATGTCTGATTTTAAAGCTACAGAGTCATAACCCTGAAGTAAAGGGTAAATGAACTCAGAAACAGAGATACTTTGTCCACCTTTAAAACGCTTTTCAAAGTCATCACGTTCTAACATACGTGCAACGTTATAGGTAGTTGTTAACTCAACCATACCTCTAGCACCAAGCTTCTCTAACCATGTTGCATTCCAAACTACTTCTGTTTTAGACTCATCTAAAAGTAAAAAAAGTTGGTCTTGATATGTTTTAGCATTAGCTACAATGGTTTCTCTGTCTAAAACCTTACGTGTTTCAGACTTTCCAGTCGGGTCACCAATGGTTGCTGTAAAGTCACCAATAAGAAGTTGAACAATCGCTCCATGCTTTTGAAAAACTGAAAGTTTATGGAAAAGAACAGCATGACCAACATGTAAGTCAGCACCTGTTGGATCAAATCCAGCTTTTACAGTATAGGTCTCACCCGTTTCATAAAACTTTGCAACTAACTTTTCAATTCTTTCCATATCTATAATCTCAGCAGTTCCTCTGCTGATTTCATCTAATGCTATTTTTACATTTGACATCTATCTTCCCTCTATTTAATTTTCTAACTCAACTATTTATTATAGGCATCGTTTAAAGAAATAATCTCTATTAGTTTAAACTTCTGACTTAACTTCTCTTCTAGTTTCTTTTTATTTTCTTCTTTTGTCTCAACTTCAAGCTTACAAAACTCTGCTGAATCTGAACTCTTAATTCCTAACTCAATGTTTAAAACATTCAAGTCTAACTTAGCTAATTTTAGTAGTAAGTCAGCCAAAATACCTTGACGATTTTGTAATGAAATAATAAGCTGATAACGTACCGACTTGCTATCTGCCCAATTGACAAAAACCATTGGTTTTTTTGCTTTCATTTTCTTATACGCTTCTTGACATAATTTGTGGTGAATGACAACAACATTTTGTTCTGAGAATCCCACAATCTCATCTCCCATTTTTGGATGACAACAATAGTCAAACTCAATCTTAGATATTCTTTTATTCGAAATTAATCTAAAATGCTCTTTAATTGTCTCTTTCGGCTTCTTACATTTTATCTTAGACGCTTGTAATTGTGTAAAAAACCTATGAGTAACCTCTTCATATATATCTTTATTTGAAGTCATTTTATAAGTATTATCTTTTAACTCAAAAGCAGAAAACATTTCTTCAACTTGTTGAGTATCAACACCTTTACAATTAGAAGCCAATTGTTTTAAAATGTTAATTGCAGATAACTTATCACAAGCTTTTATTTTATGATTACAAGCTGAACGTATCCCATCTTTTGCTTTTGATGTTTTTACCGTGTCATACCAAGAACAATGAACTTTGGCATTCTCATCCGTATTAATACGGATAATATCACCATTTTTTAAAGTTGTTAAAAGTGATTTTTTACGCTTATTGACCAATGCTGATACAGCTTTGTCTCCAATGTCTGAATGAATGGTGTAAGCAAAATCTAAAACTACTGACTCACGAGGTAAAGTATAAATGTCTCCATCTGGTGAAAATACAGAGATGTCATCTACAAAAAGGTCACCTTTTGCCAAAGAGTAAAACTCTTCAACTGAATCATTTTGATACTGAAGTCCCTCTAACCATTGAAGGTTCACTTTTTGTTTCTTTTCACGACCATCTTTATAACGCCAATGTGCTGCAACCCCAAACTCTGCTGTTTTGTGCATCTCAAAAGTACGAATTTGAGCCTCTACTATACCTTCATCATTAAACAGAGTCGTATGAATGGTACTATAACCATTCTCTTTCGGTAAAGTAACATAATCTTTAAAACGTGAAATAATTGGCTTATAATTTAAATGTAAAGCACCCAATACCTTATAGCAGTCAATCTCTTTTTTTACTAAAATACGAATGGCAATTAAATCAAGTACCTCATCAATTCCTATACCTTTGCGTTGCATTTTTTGATACATAGAATAATAATGCTTCACCCTACCAAATACTTCGACTTCACCTTCAGCAAAACCATGCTCTTTTAAAAGCTTCTCAATCTCTCTTACAAAAGTATTTAACTTTAACTGTAAGTTCTGACTATTACTTTCTATATAGGACTCTATGTACCTATAAGCTTCAGGATAAATATATGAAAAACTTATGTCTTCCAAACGATTTTTTATCTGAGAAATACCAAGTCTATGTGCTATAGGAGCATAAACAACCATGGTCTCTTCAGCTATTCTTTGCTGTTTGTGCGAAGGTAAGGCTTCTAAAGTAGTCATATTATGTAATCTATCACACAATTTAACCACTAAAACACGTACATCTTTAATGGAAGAAAGAAGCATTTTTCGAAACGTCATTGCTGAAGAGATTAATTTTTTATCAGAAGAGGAAGGAATCAATTCAACCTCACGAATATCATCTATCTTTGTTAATCCTTCAACCATATGTGCAACATCTTCACCAAATATCTCTTCTAGTTCCTCTATCTTATAGTCTGTGTCTTCAACAACATCATGTAATAATGCAGCAATAATCATTGACTCATCATTAGAGACCAAAGCTGTAATAGTAGCAACAAGTATGGGATGGATAATATAGGGTTCGCCACTTTTTCTTTTTTGAGGAGCATGTGCCTCTTTAGCTAAGTTTAGTGCTGTATGGAAAAGGGGTGTGGGGTTTGGATGATACTCATGAAGAAGCTTATCAGCCTCTTCAATCGTTGAGACATTAAGCGCTTTGTCTAATAAAGCCTCCAATGGTTTACTCTTCGTGTGAAATAATAATCTTACCTTCTGCAATCTCAACCAATGCAATATCAGTAAACTTATCAACTTTAGGATCCATAGCTACCATAGGCGATGAACCATTAGCAATCTCATTAGCTCTTTTACCAACTGCTGATGCTAGTAAATATCTATCAAAATCTACTCTCTCAAGTGCTAACGCTGTTAATTTTTCTATTTTCATTTTAATCCTTAGTGCTAAAATTTTATTTTATTCTACGACAGAACATAAAGTTCTGTTACCTTCTACAATTGATAAAAGGTTTCCTTTTTCAAACATGTCACAAACAATAATTGGTAAGTTATTGTCTTTTGCCAATGCAATTGATGTATCATCCATAACTTTAATGTGGTCATCCAGTGCTTGATCATATGTTAATGTCGGTAATTTTACGGCATCATCAAATTTATTTGGATCTTTGTCATAAACACCATCAACTTTAGTTGCTTTTATAATACAGTCAGCCTCAACTTCAGAAGCTCTTAGTGTACCAGCTGTATCTGTTGTAAAGTAAGGGTTACCAGTACCACCAGCAAAAACAACCACACGACCTTTTTCTAAATGACGCTTGGCACGACGAACGATGAATGACTCACCAATCTCTTGCATATCTATAGCTGAAAGCAAACGTGCATCCAGTCCAGCATGCTCAAATGCTTCTTGTAAAGCAATACCATTAATACAAGTTGCTAACATACCCATATAATCACCTGAGGTTCTTTTAATCACACCATCTGCAGCAGCTGAAACACCACGAATAATATTTCCACCACCGATTACTACAGCAACTTCTATGTCATTGTCTATTAAAAGCTTTATCTCTTTTGAAATAAAATGTAAGATTTGAGTGTCAATTCCATACCCATTCTCACCAGCCAATGCTTCACCAGAAAACTTTACAAGTACTCTTTTTTTTGCCATATTTTAAGACCTCTGTTTTAAGTCGCAATTTTATCCAAAGGCTCTTAATATTGGTTGACTTTTGCTATACTACTAAAAAATAAAACATAATTTAATATAAAGGTTCCTAGATGTCAATATTAAGCCAAGAAGATCAACAAATAATAGAGTCAAGTATCAGGGACATCCCTGACTTTCCTAAACCTGGTATTGTATTTAAAGATATTAGCACCATACTCAACAATCCAAAAGCTTTTACTACACTTATGAACCATATAGAAGCGCGTTATAAAGATTATAATTTAGATTATGTTGCAGGTATTGATGCACGTGGTTTCATTTTTGGTGCCATTCTAGCAGACCGTTTAAACATTGGTTTTGTACCCATTCGAAAAAAAGGAAAACTTCCTTATACTACGGTTTCAGAAAAATACACCTTAGAGTACGGTTTTGACGAAGTTGAGGTTCACATAGATGCCTTTCCAAAAGAAAATGCTCGTGTACTTCTCATAGATGATCTCATTGCCACAGGAGGAACAGCCAAAGCAGCTGCTTCACTGATAGACAAAGTTGGAGCACATTGTGTTGAAGCCTGTTTCATAGCAGAATTAGACTTCTTAAAAGGTCGTGATGGAATTAATACTGAGGTTTACTCTGTTTTACATTTTGATTAAAGAGAAACAAAATAGTCTCTTTATGCCTACTTTAGATAATTAGCTGCTGTCCTACAATCAAAACATCTGTTTGTCAGACTCAGCTAAGTATGCACCTTCATATTGTTTGCTTAAATATAATAACACAATAATGGTTTATTATAATAGCAGAGTAATCCTCCCAAGGTATTCTCATTTACAACTGACTTAGTTTTGATTTTTTCTTTTTTATTGTAATACATATTTTTTCCTTTTGATGTTTTAACAACTTGTATATAAGTTACATGTATGTTAATTGATTACAATAGTAACAGAAGAATGATTACTTATTTGTCAATTATGTGATTAATTTTTAATCAATCTGTTTTAAATAGCATTAGTCATCCCTTAAAGATGATCTACTTATTAAAAAGTTGTGATGGGATTGATAAAGAGGTTAACGCTATTTATCCACATATTCATACTCTATACGATAAATATTTTCTGTTCCATCTACTGGATTATTATCTTTATCGTATTTGGATGACAGATAATGGACTTCAATATTATGTAGTTTAGCCACTTCATTAAGAAAAATAGAACTGGTTTTTGTTCCAGATGTAATGTTAACAGCATAGTTATTTTTATTTTCTACATTATTCAAAATACCCTCAAGTGCTACACGTATTTCATTAGGATTCTCCAAGCTTTTCAAATTTAGAATTTTTATACCAATCCCATAAGCTTTTAAAAAATACCGTATTTTTTCTTGCTCCTCTTTGGAGGGAAAATTATTTGTTTTTAAAAAATACATTTGTTTAACACCAGACTTATTGTGCTTCAAAGGTTTATTATCTGGAATGTGTAGTGCTTTTTTTAGTAAACCTAGATTTGAGGGGAAGACCATAATAATAGAACTTTTTTGCATGGCTAGAACACTCTCAATTTTCAACTCTTTTGTTTTCAATATCCAATAAAGAATTATAGGAATACCAATCAAAACAATAGGAATTGCCCAATTAAGTAAACTCTCCTCTTTAGTAAAGAAAAATTTTATGAGCAATGCCACTCCAAACCCCACCATTAACTTTGGTAAGATTATAGAACCTCTATCCACACCAAATGCACTTAGCATATCTTTACTTTTGACCATTATGTATCTCCTAAATACGTTTTTAAATCCATTCTTAACTTCTCTTCCAATGATTGGGGAGAAAGAATTTTTAAATCAGGTAACCATTTTTTAATAAATGGTAAAATCTCAATAGACTGAGAATACTCTACAGAAAAAATAACAGAACCATCAACACAATTTTCAATAAACTTTTCAGAACTAAAGTGTCGTTTCATATGAGGCTTAAAATACTTAGCTACTTTGGGAGAAGCTTTTAAAGTTACGACTTGTGGAAGTTTGTCATAGCGACTCATTGGATTTTGAAAAGTTTTTAAAAACTCATGATAGCTATTCATTTCATTGTTACTTATAGCATCAAGATGAGACGTCTTTAAACTTTGTTTTACTTTTTGTATAAAAAAGACACGTAAAAACCTTATGCCTATTTCTTTATCTACAATCGCGACATACCAATGGTACTCCATAAAAATCAACTTTAATGCTATGGCTTTCTTGTGAACTCGTTGTTCATTATAAACATAGTCTATGTCAAGATACTGCTCTGTTTTAATAGCTTCTTTTAAAATACTAAAAATCTCTTTTTGTCTCTCAGATTGTAACTCTTCAAAAAGAAAATTTTTATAGAGAAAGATATCTTTTTCTTGCTGAGGAGTTTTATAGTTTATATCTTTTAAAAAACCCCTGTCAAATCTTTCAACTAACTCAAATAACCAGTGAAGATTATCATTTTTTTTCATGATTTTTTCAAATATAGAGGAAACTTCTATAAGCTCATAGATATTACTATAACCTTTCTTCACTCTAATAATATTGCTTGAAACATGTTCTAGCTCTTTTAGATGTCTATCTAAAGTTTTAGTACAGTACCCCATCTCTGTTGCAATTTTTTCATCACTTGCTTTGATGGTTTTTTTTTCAACCAAAATTTCCATAAGTTTAAAAATACTCTGTATTTTTTTTGTACTCGCCATTATGTATACTCTCTAAAAAATTCATGTACAAATTCAGAATATTTTTTAACGATTCCATCTTCTGTAAGCTCACGTACAATACGCTTACTAACAGAATAAACAGGTATAAATCCATGTGTCTTTGAAAAGTTAATCATATGGTAACTCGCACCAAATTCACCTTGAATTAGCACATAGTCTCCACTCGATAAGTTTTCTAATAAACATTTTTCTATATCCAATAAATAATCTCCAAAAAGCAAATCTTTTTCTACAGGAACTTGTGACCATAGCTTTTGTAAGTTTTTAGGAAGAGTATAAGTTTTTTTTACTTTTAAGTTATTTGATATATCTTCTTTTTGAGTAGCTGTTAAAGTATGTGAAAAAAGTAAAAACATTTTTTTCATGCTGGAATGTCCTTAAAGTCATTATTGAAAACTATTATTAAAATATGCGATGCGTTGGGAAATACACCCTAAAAAAGTCGTTTAT
>CACVAR010000032.1 GCA_902727905.1 uncultured Sulfurovum sp.
TGAGAATGGTTTTAGCTAGGCTTCAACGAAAAACTATTAAGTTTTCTAAGTCTTGGGAGAGCCTTGAATATTCTGTGAACCTTGTCATTAATCGTTATAATCGTCAACTACTTTGAGATGCATGACCCTTTTCATTTTCTATAATCGTAAAGTTCAATTCATTAGTAGGATTAGAAATAAGCTTTATATCTATATTTTGTTTAGTAGCCAAAGCATTAAAATCATTAGAAAACTCTTCAAAAGAAGTCTCGATAAGGTATTCTAATTCTTCTATTGAATATTCTTCATCATTATATTGAGATTGAAATGAACTAATTTTTCTTTTTAAAGAAATATCTGCTAATTGTTTTAATGCTTTAATCATTAGTAATTTTTTCCTTTATTTTTTAACGCTTTATGAAGCCATGAACCCGATGCTGCATCATCATAGGAGTAGCTTATAAATGCTTTATATTGTTTGCTGTCTCTCTCTTTCCCCATCATGATTCCTTTTCCATTACTCTATTATAGCAAAATGCTTTTATGGTATAATAATCTTATGAACCAGACAACCATACTTAACTACCTTAGTACGGTAAAAGATAAATACCAAGAAGAAGGACTCATTATAAAAGCTCTTTTTGGCTCATACTCTCGTAATGAAGAAAATGCGCAAAGTGATGTGGATATCTTAGTAGAAGCCATGCCTGAATTTGCAGAAAAATATGGTTTTGGTGCAATTGCAAGACTTCGTGAAATTCAAAGTGAAATAAGTCATGCACTAGGAGGAATCTCCATAGATTTTGCAGACATTTCAGGTATGGGGAAAACAGCTAAAAAATTTATTATAGATCGAGCTATCTATGTCTAAAGAACCCATTAGTAAAATCTATCTTATCTTAGAAAAAATTGAATATGTTGAAGAAATTGTATCAAATGTAGGAAGTATTAGAAAAGCTCTTGAAGATTCAGTCACTACAAGACCTGCTATCTTGATGCATCTTACGGCTATAGCTGAACAGTTCAATAAGCTAAAACAAGCGAATGAAATAGAGATTTTAAGCCACTTTGATAAAGATGACCTAAAAGGTATGTATGATACTCGAACTTATATCGCCCATGATTATGATGGCGTTAACCTCGCTATCATAGATTGGATTGTTCGTCATGGTTTACCAAAATTTAAAAAACAATGCTTGAAATTAACAAAGTAGTCTACTAAAAAAGGAATATAAACATGAAATGGAAAAAATGGCTAGAAAACTGGGACATGAGTTCACTCAAAATACGAACTCCTTTTTTAGAGATGGAATTTAAGCCACAAGAAGCAGATAAAAATGCTTCTTGGGACTTGTACATTGAACTGCTTACACGTATCACTACCCCAACCATTACCCAAAGAGCATGGAGATGAACAAACAGCTCTTAATTCTGTCTTTGCTCTTTTTGCTTTAACACGTGATGTATTGAAAAAACATGGAAGAGATGCAGAAGAATTTTCTAAAATAGCAATTGTAGTTTTAAACCAAGTCATTCGACCATTTACAGCCAAATGGCATAAAGAGTCACTTGATGGTGCATTTGAAAATGAAGACAAGTGTAATGAGTTTAGAGAAGAATTAAAAAAATTACAACTTGTACTTGGAATCTACACCCAAATGTTATCTGACATGGCAGGGGTTGAAGACTTGACTAAACTCGAAGACATTTAAACTCTACTTTAAATTGTCTTTAGGATTATATAAATCCCAATAAATATCAATGGCTTCATCTAATTGAGTGGAGTTTAACTCACTTGGATCTTTAACTGAAAAGTTTTTAATAAAAGTATTTCCAATTAGAGACTTCTTTTCGGTAGGTTTTTGAAGGAACT
>CACVAR010000033.1 GCA_902727905.1 uncultured Sulfurovum sp.
TCTTCATGCCAAAACGCACTGACATCAAAACTATTTTACTTATCGGTTCTGGACCAATTGTTATTGGACAAGCTTGTGAATTTGACTATTCTGGAACGCAAGCAGCTAAAACACTTAAAGAGTTAGGATACAGAGTTGTTCTCATTAACTCTAATCCAGCAACCATTATGACAGACCCTGAATTTGCAGATAGAACTTACGTTGAGCCTATTACAGCTGAAGTTATCTCTAAGATTATTAAAAAAGAGAAAGTAGATGCCATTCTTCCGACCATGGGTGGGCAGACGGCATTAAATGCTGCTATGGAAATGCATGATGCTGGAATGCTTGAGGGTATTGAGATTTTAGGAGCTAAACCAGCTGCTATTAAAAAAGGTGAAGATCGTCAAGAGTTTAAAGAAGCGATGATTAAAATTGGTATGGATTTACCTGTTTCAGAGTATGCTTATAACATGGAAGAGGCACTAAAAGTTGCTGAAAATATTGGGTTTCCATTGATTATTAGAGCATCATTTACCATGGCTGGTGGGGGATCAGGTGTAGCGTATAACATAGATGAATATAAAGAGATAGTTCAAGGTGGTCTTGATGCCTCTCCAATCTCTGAAATTTTAATTGAAGAGTCTCTTCTTGGTTGGAAAGAGTATGAGATGGAGGTTATTAGAGATCATAAAGATAACTGTATTATTATTTGTTCGATTGAGAACTTTGACCCAATGGGTGTACATACAGGAGACTCGATTACGGTTGCTCCAGCATTAACGCTTACCGACAAAGAGTATCAACGTATGCGTGATGCTTCATTTAAAATTTTACGTGAAGTAGGGGTTGACACAGGTGGATCAAACGTTCAATTCTCCATTAACCCTAAAGATGGGCGTATGATTGTTATTGAGATGAACCCAAGGGTTTCTCGTTCTTCTGCCTTGGCTTCTAAAGCAACTGGTTATCCTATCGCAAAAGTAGCAACACTTTTAGCTGTTGGGTTTACTTTGGATGAGATTTCAAATGACATTACAGGTACAGCAGCTTCGTTTGAACCAGTTATTGATTACGTTGTAACGAAAGTTCCTAGATTTACCTTTGAAAAATTCCCAATGGCAGATTCTACACTAAGTACAGCCATGAAGTCTGTTGGTGAAGTCATGTCAATTGGTAGAACTTTTAAAGAGTCTTTCCAAAAAGCACTCATTTCTCTTGAAACAGGATTAAGTGGATTTAATCCTATAGATTGTGATGAAGATACTTTAGTGCATGAGATTAGACGTTCAAATGAAGATAGAGCTTTATATGTCTTTGAAGCATTACGAAGAGGAAAATCAGTAGAAGAGATTTTTGAACTTTGTAAGATTGACCAGTGGTTCTTGTACCAGTTAGAAGAGTTGGTAGCTGTTGAAAAAGCTATGGATGTTGCTTTATTAAAAGATGCGACTAGAATGCGAAAAGTAAAAGCAGATGGTTTCTCTGATGTTATGATTGCTGAGTGCATTAACAAAAATGATGGCATGTCTTTCTCTGAAAATGACATTCATAATGCCAGAGAAAAAATGGGCATTAGTTTAGAGTACAATGAAGTAGATACTTGTGCTGCTGAATTTCAAGCGTTAACACCATATTTATATTCAACAACGAATATTACGAAGCTTCCTGAAACAGCCACTTCAGTAGCGATTTCTGATGAGAAGAAAGTACTTGTTATTGGTGGTGGACCAAACAGAATTGGACAGGGGATTGAGTTTGACTACTGTTGTGTTCATGCTGCCTTTGCATTAGAAGACATGGGCGTTAAGTCAATCATGTATAACTGTAATCCTGAAACAGTTTCTACAGATTATGATACCTCAGA
>CACVAR010000034.1 GCA_902727905.1 uncultured Sulfurovum sp.
AACTTTCTTTTGAATTTTTTGTATAGGGTCAAAGTTAAATGTCTCTACTGGAGTATTTAGATCTTTATTAAACCCATAAAATGCACCATCCTCAGCAACAACAATGGCACGTACATTCGTATAGTCACTAGCATTGTAGTCAACATTATTAATCGTTTTTTCCTCAAAAGAGAATTCAGTTAAATTTTTAGCTTTACCTGTCACAAGATTAAGAACATTTAATCTGTCCATACCTCCATTGACAAATTTACTCATAAAAGTTGCTTGTCGCCATACATAAACACCAATGGTATTTCCTCCATCAAGAAGTTTGGTTCGCCATTCAGGTACTACGGTACTTACATTTCCTTCTCCACTACCCAAGCTGACATAAAAGTCACCGTTTTTAGTCTTACTGAGTTTAGATTCTAATAACCCTTGCAATTCTCCTGGACGGTAATTTTCTTCTCCTGGCGTTCCTTCTGATGGGCGCCACCAAAGAAGATACATTGTTTGTTTATGTAGGGAAGTTTCTTTATGGGGTTCATGATTGAGTGTAATATCAAATAAAACTTTTGAAGAGTTCTCCTCTACTACATACACTTTTTGTTCGTCTTGATTTAAGAAGTAGAGCCATCCTTTATCAGCACGCCTATACATCGTTGTCCAGTCTGAATTGAACCCATCAATCTCTCCTATATTCTTGACACTTCCATTTGTATCCAATTTCTTTAGCATCGAAGTCTCTCTATCAGTAAAATAGAGATAAGCTGGAGGTAAAGTGCTATTTGGTTCAGGAACGATATAGTCTGAAATAACTTTAACTGGAACCGTATGAACCGTACTTGGGCTTAGCCCATCCGTCACAGAAAATGTAAAGTTTTGATCCCCTCTATCACCTAATATAGCATAAGCTTTCAGTTTAGCAGATATTAAACTTTCATACTCTAACGCAAGCATTGAGTCATTAAAGGTGTGTTCTGTTGTTCCTGAACCTGCTATGAAGGCTTGTGAAAGTTCATCATCAGGATCAGACCAAGTAATATTAATTGTATTATTGCTCTCATCTTTAATATAGTCTGGTTCATCATATTCTTTTAGTATAATGGATTGAATAGGATTAGTAATATTAGCTTCTTCATTTGTCATTGTTATATTATTTAGCCAATTTAATACAGCAGTATATCCATCAGTACCCTCTGCCATATATCCACTGTGTGCCTTAATACTACTATTAAGAGGTACTTGTGCATTATTAGTTGTTTTGTAATAGCCACGCCCATAGACTAAGAGTTCCGAATTATTAATATCATTAAAATTAATTCTATGAAGAGCTGACCCCAATGTTTTACTCATTGAATTTCGTAAATCACTTTGCCCTGTGTATTGAGAGTATTTTGTATCACCTTTGTTGGTTAAATGGCGATGAATAACAAAGCGTGTTTGAGTATCTCTTAAATAGATATTGTCATTAAAACGTTTTTCTTTTGGTTTAATAGCCTCAAAACCATTGTCATTGATTCCACCTGTTGTATGATTGTTATGACATTCATAACAATTTTTTACCAATGCTTGATATGCTTTTTGAGCTTGAGCTGTATTCGTACTTAAGCTATTTTTGGTAAACTTGATTTTATCTGAAAGTCCAGCAGCCAATCTCGTTGAACCATAAGTAATCATGGCTTGAGTATCTTCGCTTGACCAGTGTTTGGAATGGTCATAAAGTGCATTAATTCTATTAATTTCTGTATGTACATTTTCATTATACTGAGCGCCATAGTCCTCATCTCGGTCTAAATCCCTACTTGAAGAGTTAGAATGGTTCTCATCTTCAGGAACACTTAAGTCATCATTGAGAAGAAGACTCCATAAAAATGGTGCAGGGTGATAGTCATTATCCATTCCTAAAGGGTTAATAGATGCATAGTTATATGGGAAAACCTCTTCACTACCTGGCATCTTATGTGCACCTAAAACAAAGTTTCGATAGGTTGCATTTATAATTGATATACCTGTCATATTAGAAAGGTTTAGTTTATCTGTCGCATTATGACAACTGATACATGAACCACCACCATCTAATGCTGCTTTAGAAAAGAGTGGTACAATGTTTTTGTGAAAGTCAGGAATCTCTTTAGTTGCATTATATTCACTAATATCTTTATCCGTATTTATAACGTCTGCTAGGGTTCCTTTCATTTTGGTTTGAGCTGTAGAGACATAGTCTTCAAAATAATCAATAACATCTTGGTTTCTGTCTTGATGACATTGATTACACGCATTAACACGGTTTTTTACAAAGGAAACTTCTTGTCGTTCGGCCCTAATTGGTAACCATAGATTATTTGCATTTCCACTACCATCAGTAAATTCAAACTTCTTGTTAACTTTCCAAACATAAAGACCTTCTTTTAAAATAACACCTAACGATCCATCAGCTTCTGTTTGTATCATTGGACTAGATGGAATACTTAATTCTTGTGAATTTTCAAGTCCTATTGCATAAGAGTCTGAAAAATGATGAGAAGGTATAAAGAATTGCATTCGAATGTCATGGGTGTCAATTCCATTAAGTTGGTTTTGAACACCATTGTTTGAACGTCCAAGTGTTTCAACTAAGAAACCAGCTTTATCATTTAAGTTATTATTAGTAAATGAAATTCTATTTTCACTTAATTCTGTAACTCCTGGAGCAACAGTTTTACTTACAGGAGGATAGAAGCTTCGTGGTTGCATAAAATGATAACTATTAGAGCTTATAACAAGTTCACCTGCTGAGTTATTTACTGTTGCATTAATATCTTCAGGATAGTCTTTAATATAGATTCCATAAGAACTATCTACATCAGCTCTATAGGCATAGACAAAACTTTCATCATTATAGTGTTCTGGGTTTCTTGCAAGATTATATTCAACTCCTGAACTACTATCAAGTTGAGAAAGCGTAATGCTTGGGCTTCGTAAATCAAGTACTTCACGTTTGGTCATTAAAATGTCACCTTCACCAATAAAATTACCCATATTTCCTGTACGTGTTGCTTGACCCATTAAGATATAACCTTTATACTTACCACTTTTAATTTGACGTGCTTGATAAATATTAGCCTCTGATTCATCTGGACGTGCTTCTTGTCCATAGAACATAAAGTTATCACTTCCATCTATTTGCATTTTCCAAAGTGAAAAACGGTTTACGGTCGCTTGGTGTTCCCACTCGGTAAAGACAACCAAAGGAATGTCTCCATCTTGATTAATCACAACAGGTTCTGTTTGGTGTGAATTGTTAAACCCAATTCTTGTGACAGCACCTGTTATAGTATCTAGTTTATGAATTAAAGGAGCAGGTGCACGATCATACTCATCGAGCATTACAGCAGAACTTTTATAGTTTAGTGGAATGTCATCTCTTGTAACTGTTTTGGAGATAAGTAGCATTTCATGATTATTATCTTCATCGTTTCCTATGTAGGTAGGGTAAGAATAACTTACGGAATAATCATTGGTAATCGCTGTGATTTTTTTAGTAGCAATATCCATTTTAAAGATACCTAAGTTTCTGTTTGGATTTAAATCATTTGCTTTGAGTGTATCATTAGGGTCAAAGACGGGTTTACTCATAGATATGTAAAGGCTTTGTCCATCAGGCGCGACATCAAAACTTTGAATTCTAACTTTTTCCACATCAGAACACTCATTATCAAGTGCTGGATAGATTTGCCAAGTCTTATAGCTACCATCTTGCTGTTTTCTTGAAACTAATAATTTATCTTCAAAACCTGTGTCATCATAACCTTCTGCAGGAAAACGTAAATCAGTTCTTGCATCCAATTGTGCCCATGCAATGTAAAATAAGTCAGGGTGTGTTCTATCATCATCCTCATGATTTGAAATGGCTGTTTTAGGTACAAAATCAGCTCCATCTAGTACGCCCTCAATTGGTGTACACTCTGTGATATCAGGTGTACCATCTTCAACAGTTTTATCTGCACTCGAAATACATCCTATCAATAATATCCCTTGGAATACTAAGATAAGTATTTTATAAACTTTTTTCATTACATCTCCCACTTTATATTTGACATAATAGGAAGATATAGGTTTAAGTTATATTAAATGTGTACTGTTTTATCCCATTTGAAAATGAAAATAGCATAAAATAGTTGATACTTATATATTAAATAATATAAATAATTTTATTTTAATATTTTCTGTAATTCTACAACCAAACTTTCTGATTCTGAACAATATAATCTCCAACCCTAAAAGAGTTGGCATAAATAGTCCAAGTGTAAGTAACAGAACCTCCTGTAGGCATGAATGAACCATCAGTTACAAAAAGATTTCCTACTTCATGGGCTTGACAGTATTTGTTGAGTACAGAGGTTTTTGGGTCATCTCCAAAACGACATCCACCTGCCTGTAGGTTAGGTGGAGGTGCAGAAGAGATTGAAGAGTTTATATCTTTAGCACCCATCTCTTTTAACACGTTTTCAGCTTTTTTTGCTAAAAATCTACCTACTTCTACATCTCTTTCATGGGCACCAGTGCGTATGTTGGCAACAGGTACACCATAGGCATCTTTGTATTTTTCATCAACCGAGACAAAACAGTTATCTGTGGGTAACCAGTCATTAAAGATTTCAAAGTTTAGCTGCTTTGTTTTGTTGAGTTTATGGTAAATTTTGTCTTGGAGTTCTTTTCCCCAAAGTACTTTTCCATTTTCAAAACGTTGTTTAGTGGCTTTGGTCATAGGGTTGGCATGTTCAAAAAGAAAATCAACGATTCCCCCTTTTACCTCTTTACCATCTTCTTCATAAAAGTACCAGTCACAGAGGCTTCGATTAACAAAGAGTCCCTCTTTCATGAGTTCTTTAAGTGCCATAGAGTTTTCATCAAATTGACCAGAACCAATGCCTCCTCCTGAGAAAAGTAGGTTCTTTCCTACTTGTCCAGTATTATTTGCTAAACCATTAGGGAATGTTTTAGATTTTGAATTGAGTAGGAGACGTGAACTCTCTACTGCTTGTCCTGCAACAATGAAAAGTTTTGCTTGAACATTTTTTTCTTCTTTTGTTTTGGTATCTACATAAAGTGCTTCAACGACTTTTCCTTTTTGCTCAATAAGTTTTTTGACAAAAGCATGGGTAATGATGTTAAAGTTTTTTTTCTTCAACATCGGTTGTAAAAGAGAAGCCCTAGAAGATCCTTTAGCCCCTGAAGAACAACCATAGCTACCACAATAGTTTGAGTAGTAACAGTCTGAACGTTCACCTTTAGCTTTAGATAAAATAGCACGAGGTGTTTTGTAAGGAACATAACCAAGTTTTTTACAAGCATCATCTATTTTGGTAGAGATAGGATGTTCATCTAAAGCAGGATAAGGAAAGTTTTTAGTGCTTCGTGGTTCATGGTATTTAAAGTGTGTTATTTCGCCTGAGACACCCACTAAACGTTCGACTTCTTCAAAGTAAGGTTCAAACTCATTATAGTCACTAACCCAGTCAATAACATTGGCCCCCTCAATTGGACCGTAAGTTGATTTGAGTTTAAAGTCTTTAGGTTTCATTCGGTGAAAATAACCTGACATAAAGTTGGAAGAGCCTCCGACAATGTTTCCATTAAAGTAAGTGCTTTCTGTATCACGTGTAGATTTTTTTGTCCACTTTCCATTTCTTAAGGACTCAATGGTATGGTAAGCATCTTCAAAAGAAGGGGTAACTATTTCACGTTTACAATAAGCGATTTCATCTTTAGAAAAATCTTCTTCTTTGTAGAAACCACCACGTTCTAACATGACAACATTCATTCCAGCTTCTACGAGTTTATGGGCAACACCAGAAGCACCAGCACCTGTTCCAACTATACAAACATCATAGGTCATATGACTTCTCCTTTTAAATTTTGTGCATAAGGAACTTTTGGTTGAGGCAGACCAGCTTTATGATTCAGCCATCTCCAACCAGATTCATTTTTATTTCCACCATAAATAGGGTCAGATAAAAGTGCTTCGATGGTAAAGTAAAGGACAAAAGAGACCCAGTTCTCACCAACTTCATGCTCATTAACAAATTCTCTTAATGTCTCATCTTGTTCTTGTGGATTAAGTGTTAAAAAATTATTGTATTCATTCATAAGTTCTTGCGCACCATGTTTTAAAAAGCGTAAATCTGAAGCTAAAAAAGAAGAGTGTGTAGAAACATTAGCAAGGTAAGCAGTCGCGCCAAACTCTATGGCTGATGGCGCTGCTAAGCCTCTTGGAAAAAGGACTTCTTGTACTGCTTCTAAGGTTTTAAATAAATCTATTTTGATGGCTGTCTTAGCTCCTTGTGGGAGTAGTGCTAAGGCAGTTCCTGCTAGTACAGCTGATGCTATAAATACTCTTCTAGTTATTGTTTTACGACTTGGCATTTTTTGCCCTGTTATAGTGAGTTTTAATTTTTATCATGAAAAAGTATAGCTAAGAAATATGTAGAGTTTGTAATGATTTTAGTGATTTGATAAAAGAAAAAAGTATTTTAATTTGTTTATAATTTATTTAATTTTCTAAGTTACAATTCGCATAATAACTTAAAATAAAGAAGATAAATTATGAAAGTAATTGGAATAATAAGATTTATAAGTGGTGCAATATTTTTAGTACTTTTTATTACTATTATGACAAATAAATTAATATTTGTTTAATATAATATTAAAACCCTATTATGAAATATAAAGAGAGCAAATGTTAAAAATTTTAATGTTAGAAGATGATGAAGTTATTGCGAAATTGTTGATTCGTTTTCTGAGTCAATATGCACAGGTGACCCATATAGTTTATCCTTTAGAAGCGTTAGAGCTTTTGGATGAGAAAAAATTTGATATTGTTATTTTGGATTTAACCTTACCTCAACTTGATGGTTTAGAGGTTTGTAAGCTTATTAGAAAAGTTTCTAAGGCAAAAATTATTATTTCGTCTGCAAGGTCAGATATCAATGATAAGCTTTTTGCTTTAGAAAATGGAGCTGATGATTATCTTCCTAAGCCTTATGATCCACGAGAACTTTATGCCCGTATTAAAATTTTACATGCTAGACAAGAAAATCCCAATGATAGTAATTCAAAGTTCAAATTAGATGAAACTCAATGTACTATCTCTTATGAAGGAAAAGTGTTAGAATTAACCATGGCAGAGTATCAGATTATGCAACTTTTTTTAGACAATAAAAAGCAAGCATTTTCACGTTCTGACATAGCTAATGCTGTAGACTCTCATCGCTTTGACTCAGGACTAGAAAGCATTAACGTGCTTATTGGACGGCTTAGAAAAAAAGTAGAACCTGATTATAAACATCCCATATACATAAAAACAGTTCGTGGATTAGGGTATAAGTTTGATGGGTAATTTAATTTTTAAACTTAAACTGTTAGGGGCATTTTTAGCTGTTCTTGTGACCATTATGATTTACTTTGGTATGGAGTATGGTATCAATCATGCTAAAGGTCGAGAAATTACAAATTCTATTCTTTTGTATAAGACGTTAAAAAAAGGAAATAAAACATTTATAGCGAACTACTTAAATAAAAATCATTTAAAAGAAGTGAGTTGGGGAGAGGTTGAAGATGTGCTGAAAGAGGCTGCTTTTGTGATTGAGACACCTATTTATAGAGAGGTGTTTGAGTCAGGGAATATTGCACTTTATACACACAAAAACTACTATTACTACAGTTTTAATATTAATGGTCATACACATTATTTTAAAAACCTGCACCGTGATGATAACTATGTGCTATATTTATCTTTAGCTGTTACCCTACTTTTGTTTATGTTACTGAGTATTTACATTTATATTATTAATGCCATTAGACCGATAAAAGAGCTTTATAAAAAAATCCATAACTTTGGAAATAAACAAGAAAACTTGGTTGAGGAGACAGAGTTTAAAAATCAAGATGAAATAGCTTTGGTCTCTTTAGAGTTTGATAAAGCTGTTGAGCGTATAGCTAAGCTTGAAAATACACGAACACTGTTTTGGCGAAATATTATGCATGAGTTAAAAACACCTATGACACAAGGTGTTCTTATGACACATATGTTAGAGGTAGACGCGACCGAGAAAGAACAACTCTTGACCGTTTTTAATCGTATGAAGGAACAACTAAATAAACTGAAACAGTTAGAACACCTTTCAGCTGATACGCTTGAACTAGAGCTTCAAGAAGTCAATATGGTCAATATCATTGATGACATAAGAGACATACTTCAAGCTGACTACTTAGCCATAAATTACGAAATGATTCCACAAAAGTTTAAGGTAAATACCGAACTTTTTTCGATTGCTTTAAAAAATCTAATAGCCAATGCCTTAACTTATTCACCTGACCATAGCGTTTGGATTAAACATAAGAATAACGCTTTATATATTGTTAATAAAGGGCAATCTTTAAATTCTACTTTTGAGACCTATACCAAGCCTTTTGTTCGTGAAGACCTTAGTAAAAATGGAATGGGTTTAGGACTTTATTTGTCTAAAGAGATATTTTTAAAACACAATGTGAAGATGAGCTATAAGTATTATCATGACCATCATATGATAATTTTAGATTTAAAAAATATTATTGCATAATTACAAAACCTTAGCCACCCCCCTACCCGAACTTTTCAAAAGGATGGATAGCCCCAAGATTGACCATCTTGTGAGAAATCTTCTGAATTAAATAATCATTAGCAAAATTGAAAAGTAATTTCAATACCCCTTACACATATTTAAGCCCATTAAAGTAGACTTTCAAATCAAGTATACTCATCTCTTTCAGAGTAGAACTATTACGTAATCGATGAGCAAAATCAACCATAAAAGTAGCAAGGTTCACCTAATTGTAGATGAGAGTCTAATAAAAAAACTACCACCACCTCTACCTATTTAATTAATAAAGAATCCTTGCAGCAAAAAAATTAAATTTTATCTTAAAAGTCGTAGTGGTTTTTGAAATATCTTCTTAACTCTACTTATATTTTTAGAATATTTTACCCCAAAAACCTTTCCTTAAGCTCATCACTCGGCATCATACAACTCTCTTTCTTTCCAAAAATCCTATACCGATATTTAGCCACCAATTTATAAACCCAATCACGAAAAACCTTAGGAAGAAAACGAAACACATATAAATATTTATAATAACCATCTAATTTTTTAGCTATTTGAAGTGCTGCATCACTATGAATATAAACTTTTCCATTTGAAAAAAGAATGATGCTATCAAGCTCTTGTAATTGATGCTCTACTAAAAAGCTTTGAGCTTCTTCACAAGACTGAACCATAAAATGAAACTGTTTTTGGCCGTCAAGCTTTATGATAAAATTTACAGAAGCTTCACAAAAGTTACAAACCCCATCAAACAGAACAATGTTATGGTTTTTATATTTATTGGTAAATGTTTCTATCTCTGTCATATTTTTATTTTAACATATTTACCACACTTCTAACCAAAGTTTATATATAATCTTTTAATTTCAAAACAAAGAACTAGAAACATGTCTAACACCCTATTAAGTGCGACCAATATTGCCCATTCATTTGACTACGAACTCTTCTCTAACATTAACTT
>CACVAR010000035.1 GCA_902727905.1 uncultured Sulfurovum sp.
TATTGTACAGCTAAAGCTGTAAGAAATGAAAAGTTTCCAAGGCTATCATGTCTATAGAGTTGTGCATCAACTTCCGTTCCTTTATGCTTGTCTGATACATCACCCAATACTGTTAAGCGTGAGTTAAAGCCGTAAGTAAGAGGAACATCAAGTGTAAGACCTAACTCAATGCTTTTGTCTAAATTTAGTTGATCTGAGTATTGTTGTGTACGGTAATTCCCTGTTGCTAGTAAACTATAAGAAGGAGAAGTATAGAGTGGGTAGTGGACTCTATTGGCTTCTATTTGAAGCGCTCCCAAACTACCAAATATATAGGGTGAAAGGCTTGTTTCTGTATCAGCATTATGATAGTTAGTGTCTAAGTTACCTATGCCCACACCCCAAGTACCTTTAAAATGATTTAAAAAGTTTTCAGCTGATGAGAATGTACTGAGACTAAGAAGTAGTAAGAGTGAAGTAGTGCTAGATTTTAGAAAAGAGTTTTGAGTTTTTAAATACATAGAAATATTACCTTTATATAAGATTTAGATTAATAATATCTTATGAATGTGTATGTTCTATGTAGTTTTTATTTGTTGTAATTTAAAAGTTATGGAAGTTTTTCCATGTCTTTTATAGTGGCTAATAATGCACCCAGTTTATTTTTAACCTCTAGGTACTCTAATTCTGGAACAGAATCAGCCACAACACCACCACCAGCTTGAAGCGTAATAGAGTCAGGTTTTATGAGAGAAGTTCTAATAGCTATAGAAGAGTCCATTTCGCCATTAAAAGAGAAGTACCCAACTGAACCAGAGTAAAAACCACGTTTTAAACCCTCATAACTTGCAATGAGTTCCATTGCACGGATTTTAGGTGCACCAGTCATCGTTCCTGCTGTAAAGGTGGCTCTAAAAAGGTCAAACATGTCTTTGTCATCAGCAATGATTGCTTCGACATCTGAAACCATATGCATGACATGAGAATAACGTTCTACACGCATCATATCTGTTACTTTTACAGTACCAGTTTTAGCAACACGTCCAACATCATTTCTTCCTAAGTCAATGAGCATAAGATGCTCAGCACACTCTTTAGGGTCATTTAACATCTCAATTTCAAGTTCTTTATCACGAGCTTTGTTTTTACCACGTTTTCTTGTCCCTGCAATAGGACGTAGAAGAATTTCATTATTTGAAAGCCGTACCATAACCTCAGGAGAAGAGCCAGCAATAGAGAACTCTTCATAATCAAGTAAAAAGAGATAAGGTGAAGGGTTCTTGGAACGTAAAAGTCTGTAAAAAGAGAGAGGGTCAATCTCTCCTTTTTGTGTGTAACGATTGGCTAAAAGAATTTGAAAAACGTCACCTGAACGAATCATCTCTTTAGATTCATCAACCAATTTCTTATAACGTTCTTCTTCAATGGAAAAACTTCCTTCACCATCAAGTTTAGCTGCTTTAAGCTTTTGAGGAGTGCAAGGCTGATTTAAAATTTTTTCTATCTTATCTACAGCTAACTCATACTTTTCATCATTTTGAATAATAGTTAAAATAGAATTTTTATGAGAATATGCCAAAATGATTGAAGGACGAACCAAGTCTAAGTCAGGAGTATTTAATGGGTCATATAAGTTATCCATACTCTCTTTGAGGGTTGGTTCAAAGACTTTAACCATGTCATAGCCAATAAACCCAATAAATCCATCCACGAATGAGAAGCCAACTTCTTCTACTGTTTCTTGGTATTTCTTTTGGTCTAGGTTTTGATAATAAGTTTGTAGGAAATTAAAAGGGTCGTTTTCTAGTTCTTCAACTTGACCCTTTTGGTTACTATAGGTTGTTGTGTTGTCTTTGTATCTAAGACGTTCTTGCGCACCAATAGTGATAAAACTATAACTACCTTCAACTGTTGTCACAACAGATTCAAAGAGCATGGTGACTTCATCTTTGAAAAGCTCTTTTATTTTTCCATATACGGAAACGGGGGTGAGTTGATCAAAGAGAAGTTGTTTTATCATTTATCTATTTTGCCTTTGTTATATATGCACCTGATAGTATATTTGCTTTTACTTTAGCTAGTTGAGCCTTGGCTTGATTCTGACTAAAGAAAGGACCTACTAAAACACGTGTTAAAGTTTTATCATCTTCTACCTTAACAAGAGAATAGTTGAAGTTATTCTTTTTAATTTTTGCAACAATATTCGCAGAGTTTCTGTATGTACCTACTTTAATGTAATAACTATTGCTAACAGCTTTTTGCTTCCCACCGATGTACGTTGGATTTTTTGAGCTTGTTGTACTAGCAGTATTTTTTTTAGGTTCTGTTTGACTAATGTACTCTTTTTTAGGTTGAGTTGTAGTTTTTTTGTCAGCAATATTTTTTGTTGCTGTAGGTGTTTTTTTTGGAGTGTTACTTGTCTCTTTAGGAGCTGTATTCTTTTTAGGCTCTTTATAAGTTTTAATCTCTTTAGGCTGATGTGTACTTAAAGGTGTTTTAATCACAGAAGTTAAGTTTCTATCTTTAATTAGAGGACTAATTGTAGGTACAGTTGTTTCACTTTCTTTTGTTGTTTCTGTTGTGTTAGTATCTGCTACTGTCTCTGCTGTAGTATCCGTTAGTTCAACATTTGAGCTATTTGCATCAATTTTAGCACCTTCATCCGTACTTAAAATTAGTTTAGTGATTACAACTGAAATTACTAAGATTATAAATAGTAAAGCCAATAGTGTAAGAATATTTTTTAAAGGGGTTTTCTTTGGACTGTCTAAGTCATCGATTTTGATGTCGTGTAGGTTTTTATCTGCCATTGGTTAGGATCTCCATTTTTTAAACAGAGTATAACACAAAAAAGATGGTTTTGTATAGAATTATTATACTTTTTGAGTGGGTAGGGTAATAATATTAAAGTTTTTTGGTAAATGTTTGTTGGGATAAATCTTATAACTGTTTTTAGATTTAAGTTGTAAAAGATGTTTGATATTTTCAACCTCTTTATAGGCTTCTGTCAATACAGTCTGTTTGCTTGGTATAAATAGTTGAAAGAGATTTTTTGAATGATGTTTATAAGCCTGAAAATTTTGAATATCTAAAGTTTTTAGTAAGTGTTTTACTAAAGAGTAAAAAGCACTCCAATCATCTTGCTGATATTCAATGACAATATAGTCAACAAAGTTATTGTTAACCAAGGGTACAGCTAGAGAGGTCGTATTGTTGTGATGTTGTTCTAGTAAAATAGGGCTAATAGGAGCAGCATGTTTTTCAAACTTACTATAAAAAGTACGATTGTTGAAAGTAAGCCTTTCAACAATCGATTTTTGTTCTATGTAAAAGTGGTCGGTAGTAAATACTAAGTCTAGCAACTCTATTTTCAAGATTAGATTCTTTGCTTTCTAGTAAATGGCTTTGTCATAAATAACAAATCCAGAAGCAAGCTCTTTCATCTCATCTTTAATTTTTGCATGTAGTGCTGCATCTTCTACATTATCCAGTACATCGGCAATTTTGTTAGAGATAATCTCAAATTCTGCTTCTTTCATACCTCTACTAGTAAGTGCAGCAGCACCAATACGAATACCTGAAGTTACAAATGGACTTCTTGTTTCACCTGGAACGGTGTTTTTGTTTACAGTAATACCAGCTGCCCCAAGCGCTGCATCAGCATCTTTTCCTGAGAACTCTTTGTTTAGGAATGAAACCAATACCAAGTGGTTGTCTGTACCGTTACTTACAAGGTCATAACCTCTTTCAACAAGTACCTTAGCCAATACTTTAGTATTTGCTTTTACTTGTTTGGCATAGGCTTTCCACTCATCTGAAAGGTTGTATTTGAAACCAACAGCTTTCGCAGCTATAACATGTACCAGTGGACCACCTTGTAATCCAGGGAAGATAGCCGAGTTTACTTTTTTAGCAATTGCTTCATCGTTAGTCATAATCATACCACCACGAGGTCCAGCCAATGTTTTGTGTGTTGTTGTTGTTACAACATCAGCATAAGGGAATGGACTCATATG
Source organism: uncultured Sulfurovum sp. (assembly GCA_902727905.1). Classification (GTDB taxonomy): domain Bacteria; phylum Campylobacterota; class Campylobacteria; order Campylobacterales; family Sulfurovaceae; genus UBA1140. The sequence goes on from CACVAR010000035.1 coordinate 3,996, forward strand.
CTCATCAGCACAAACCAAACCAGCAATGTGTGCAATGTCAGCAAATAAAATAGCACCAACTTCATCAGCAATATCTCTAAACTTTTTAAAGTCAATCTCACGCGCATAAGCAGAAGCACCACACACAATGATTTTAGGTTGAACAATTTTTGCAATTTCAAGTACTTTGTCGTAGTTGATGTAACCATCCATCTCTACACCATAGGTGAAACTTTGGTAGTTTTTACCTGAAAAACTTGGTTTTGAACCATGCGTTAAGTGACCACCATGAGAAAGATCCATCCCTAAGATTTTATCGTAAGGCTTAAGCAATGCAGCATAAACAGCACCATTTGCTTGGCTTCCTGAGTGTGGTTGAACGTTTGCGTAGTTACAGTTAAAAAGTTTACAAGCTCTATCAATAGCCAGTTGTTCTACTGTATCTGCATGTTCACATCCACCGTAGTAACGTTTATATGGGTAACCTTCTGCATACTTGTTTGTAAATACTGAACCCATAGCTTCCATAACAGCTGGAATAGTAAAGTTTTCAGAAGCAATCATCTCTAAGTGGTCAGTTTGTCTATCTCTCTCTTGGTTGATGGCTTCAAAAATTTCTGGGTCAAATGTTTCCATAGAATAACTCATGGGGTCTTTCCTTTTGGCTTTTAGGATTTAATGATGTATTTATATCAAATTTAATATAAGAATACCTTAATACTTTTATATTAAATCTGTATAGATACGTATAATAACGTATCTATAGTTACTGTTTAAGTTCGTTCAGAAGCACGTTGTTTACAAGCATTACCATCGATACAGAACATACCTTTACCTTTTTTAGCAGGTTTTAGCTCTTCTGCGACTTCATGACCACATTTTTTACATTTATTTGCATCTGAAACAATAGCTGCTTCAACTACAGGTGCTTCTGGTCTCATGGCTGGGAATAGAAGTACATCACGAATGGTTTGTTGATTGGTCAGCATCATAATAAGACGGTCAATTCCAATTCCTTCACCAGCTGTTGGTGTCATACCGTAGCTGAGTGCTTTAACAAAGTCGGTATCCATGTGCATGGCTTCATCATCACCAGTTAACTCTTTAGCATCAACTTGAGCTTGGAATCGGTTAAATTGGTCAATAGGGTCATTAAGCTCTGAGAATCCGTTTGCAAGTTCAGCACCAGCAACAAAAAATTCAAAACGTTCTGCTATCTCTGGATTTGCATCTGATCTTCTTGCAAGAGGAGAGATGTCTACTGGATAGTCTGTAATGAATGTTGGGTTAATGAGTTTTGCTTCAACGAACTCATCAAAAAGTTCAGCTTGAACGTAACCGATTGTCCAGTTATCATCATTTTTAAGATTGTTCTCTTTTAAGAAGGCTAAACCTTTGTCTCTATCTTCAGCAATTCCTCTTGGTACACCACCAATGTTAACAATAGAGTCAATCCATGTAACACGTGCAAATGGTGTAGAGAAATCAACTTCATGTTCTCCATAGGGAAGTTTTCTGTCTAGGTCTAAAGTATCAAATAAGTAATCAAATAACTCTTCAGTTACTTCCATTAGTTCAATGTAGGTTTTGTAGGCCCAGTAAAACTCAATAACGGTAAACTCAGGGTTATGTGTTGCATCAATCCCTTCATTTCTAAAGTTTTTACCAATTTCAAATACAGCGTCCATACCACCAGTGATAAGTTTTTTAAGGTAAAGCTCGGGAGCAATTCTTAAAAATCTGTCTACGCCTAAAGCATTATGATGAGTTGTAAATGGTTTAGCATTGGCTCCACCTAAAATAGGGTGCATCATTGGTGTCTCAACTTCTAAGAAACCTTTGTCTTCAAAGAATCTTCTGATTCCTGAAACAATTTTAGAACGCAGTTTAAAACGTTTGGTGACTTCTGCATCCATAATCATGTCTAGGTAACGTTGACGGTATTTTATCTCTTGGTCTTGAATACCATGGAATTTTTCAGGTAATGGAGAAATGGCTTTTGTTACAAGATTTACTTCTAAACAATGTAAGGTAAGTTCTCCTGTACCTGTTACAAAAGGGTAACCTTGAACTTCAATAATATCACCAACTTCAAAAAGCTTTTTTACCACATCGTTGTAGTAACCTTCTGGTAAATCGTCACGGTTAAAGTAGACCTGTACGAGTCCATCTTCATCTTCTATTTTAGCAAAAGCTGCTTTTCCCATAATTCTTACAAATTTAAGACGACCTGTTAATCGGTATGACTTAGTTTTGTCTTGTTTCATTTCATCAGTTTCAATGTCATGAACGTAAGCACATTCACTTAAGAATTGAGAAGAGAGCGTTCCCTTTTTGACTTGGTTAGGGTAAGGATTAATTCCTTTTTCTCTTAGTGTTTCTGTTTTTTTGATTCGCTCTTGAATATATTGGTTGTTAAATATCAAGGTCTCTCCTGAGGTATGTTTAGTTTAGTTAAGTTGCTATGTTTGTTGATTGGTTTTAGACTGACAAGCTTTTTAGAAGCTTGTTGTTTTGGGGAGGGTTACCCTTTCGAAATACAAGTCGAACAGGTACCCGTAATCTTCATAACATGATCACTCATCTTAAAGTTGAACTTTTTAGCAATCTCTTCTTGACGTCTTTCAATTGTCTCGTCATAGAACTCTTCAATGTTTCCACATTTGACACAGACTAGGTGGTCATGATGCTTTTTAAGTCCAAATTCATATTTTTTACCTTGCGTACCAAATGAAATTGAACTTACAATTTCTGCATCTTCGAGTAGTGTAAGTGTACGATAAACTGTTGCAATACCAAGTTTAACTTCTGGGTAAGACTCTTTAATTAAGTTATAAATGTCTTCTGGTGTAAAGTGACCATCATTATCATAGATGACTTTAAGGATAAGCTCACGTTGAGTTGTGTACTTGAGGTTATTAGATTTTAATAACTTTTTAAAGTTCTCTAGTACATCATCATATGATATGGTGTTTGTCATCTTTACTGTCCCTTTAGTTCGACGAGTTTTGTTCTGTTGACGTTGCTTTAGGCTTCATACTTATATTTATATCAGTAGGAGTTTTTTTAGTCAGCTTAATTTCACTTAGGTTCACATCTAAAATTGCTGTTGCATTGTTTTCTGCTGCTTTAGTTTGATTTACATCAATGTTTAATATCTGTGCACCAATTTTACTCATTGGTTCAAAAAGTTGTGTTTCTGTTTTAAATTTTGTTGCTGACTTTTGAAAGAAATCTGATTGACTTACACCAAAGATAATGAGAGAGAAAATGAACACGTAGCGTGCTGCTGATAAAATATACCCTAGAAGTCTGCTTACAAAACCACTTGGGGTTGCTGTCAGTTTAGAAATAATAGAAGAGATAAACGTTATGATTAACCAGATAGTTACAACAATTAATATGAAACCGATTATTTTTGCAAACTCTTCAGGAATTTCTGGAACAAGTTTTTGTTCATTGATGAAGTCTACAACAACGAGATTATACCTCGCTGCAAGGATTACACCAGCAACAATACTAATAAAGTTCAATAACTCTTTTGAAAAACCATTTACTAAACCTTTAATAGCTAAAAATGCTATTAGTGAAACAATAACTATATCGACGATGTGAAAACCCATAAATTCCATAAAAACTAATCCCTTTATTGTTTAATCCATAATAAATAACAAATTAAAATCTTTTAAGAAATTATATCTTAATTTATTTAAAAATTTATACTTTTCTTTAATTCATCTGGTTTATTAGAATATTGCATCGCATGTTCTCTTCTAATAATGTTTTTATCTAAAAGTTTTAAGAGTTCTTGTGTTTGTGTTTGCATTCCACTTTGGGCTTGTCCTAATTGCATTTGAGAGTAAATTTGGTGGACTTTGTCTTCTCTAATTAAGTTTGCTATTGCATGATTTGTAACTAAAATCTCAGGAACAGCAACCCTTCCTCCTCCTACTTTTGGTAGAAGTACTTGGGAAATTACTGCAACCAAAGAAGTTGAAATCATGGTACGGATTTGTGCTTGTTCATCTCCATTAAATACATCGATAATACGGTTAATTGTTCCAGGAGCAGAGTTAGTGTGTAGTGTTCCAAAAACTAAGTGACCGGTCTCAGCAGCTGAAAGTGCAGCTTCAATGGTCTCTTTATCTCTCATTTCACCAATGAGTATAATATCAGGATCTTGTCTCATAGCATACTTTAGTGCCATGGAGAAACTTTTGGTATCTGTCCCAGTCTCTCTATGTGAAAAAACAGACTTTTTATTTTCATGTATAAACTCTACAGGATCTTCAATGGTAACAATATGTTTATGTTCTGTTTGATTGATTTCGTTGAGTATGGCTGATAAGGTCGTTGATTTACCAGAACCAGTAGGTCCAGTAACGAGAATGAGACCTTTTTCTCTTTTAATAAGCTCTTTATAAATTGGAGGTGATGCTAAGTCATCTAAAGAAGGAATTGCAGTTGGAATAATTCTGAATGCAGCAGCAATATTTCCAAGCGTTCTATAATAGTTGGCTCTAAAACGACCAATACCAGGGAGCATGATTGCGAAGTCAAGTTCTAAATGCTCTTCAAATTCTTTTTTTTGTTTTTCTGTTAGTAGAGCATAGGTCATTTCTTCAATGTCATCACCCGTTAAAACAGGTAAGTTAACAGCCTTAAGTGTACCATCAATACGGATTTGAGGTTCAGAGCGTGAGACTAGGTGTAAATCTGAAGCACCATGGGAAACAACAGATTGGAGGAGTTTTTTTATATCAATAGCCATATTAAATCTTTTTATTAATTTAATATAACTATATAAAAATTATTCTTTATTTTTTCTTAAGTTTATAATTTCTTATGATTCTATAATTTTAGGCACAATGAAGAAATCATTTTCTGCATTGGGAGCATGTGAAAAGATATGCTTTGCAACTTCTGGTTGTTTTTTCCCAATGTCTTCTCTTAAAGGTGTTCCTCCTTCAAGTGTTGAAAAAGTTGCATTAAGTTCATCTGTATTGAGTTCTGAAAGGTTCTCTACGTAAGATAAAATCTCTGTTAACTGACCTGCTAATTCTTCTTTTTTTTCATCTTCAATTTTAAGCATAGAGAGTTTTTCTAATTTTTCTAATACAGTGTTATCAATAATCACAGTAGTCCTTTTGTAAATAATTGGCGTATTATATAGAAAAAAAGTTAAAGGAGCTATCTGATACAAGTAAACATAATCATTTATAATGTAACATATAATCGACTATTATTTTAAAGGGATTTTAAAAGCATGAGTGAGTTATTAAATAAACCAACCATTACTTCAAGAGAATTAGAGATTGTATTAGAAGAGAGAGAAGCAGGTAACGTAGACTTTTTATTGGTAGACGTACGAGAGATGCCTGAGTATGACGCAGGATACATCACAGGAGTAGATATACTTAAACCAACATCACTTTTTCAATCTTGGGCGCAAGAGTTCTTAGATGAGCATAAAGAGAAAACGGTCATTTTTACCTGTCGTTCAGGTAATCGTTCTGGTCAAGTTCAAGATGTGTTTCAAAGAAACGGTATGGAGAATGTTTTAAACCATGTAGGTGG
>CACVAR010000036.1 GCA_902727905.1 uncultured Sulfurovum sp.
ACGTTCTTGATTTTTAGCATCGTCCATCAAGTCTGTAATAAGTTTTCCTTTACTAATGGGCGTTTTGAGTTCATGCATAATGTTTCGTAAAAAGAGGTTTCTTGACTCTTGTAAGCTCTTTATTTTAGCAATGGCATTGTTGAATTCATTGGAAACTTCAGAGATTTCATCTTTGCCTTTTTGTGGTAAGGAGACTTCCAATTCTCCTTCTGAAAATCGAACTATTTTTTGTTTAAGTCGCTGTAGAGGTCGTAGTTTTTTAAGAATATATAAATAAAAAGTAAATAACAAAGCATTTACTAACAATGCCAAGACAAAGGAACTTATCTCCTTACTCTCTGCTTGTTCATTCTCAAAACGTAACGCTCTTTTATGTCCATGTCTTCGATCTTCATGTACATAATAGATATACTTCTCATCCTCATAAATACTTAAACGTTCTTCTTCAAAAAGCAGTTTTTTTAACGCTATATTCTCAATCTCATCTTCATCAACAAACTCCATATTTAAAAGGTTCTGAATTCTCTCTTCTCGCTCATGAGGTGGAGGATGTCCAGGACGATGTAAAATACGTTCAAATTCATGAAAACGTTTAAGCAATGCCTCTTCAGCTTGTTTTGCTTCTAATTTATATTGAAACACAAAAAGCGTATTAATAATACTCAATAAAAGAATAAAAAAGAGTGAAATCTGAAACAGAAGTGAGTGTCTATTCATTAACAAGTTTGTACCCTAACCCACGAATAGAGATAATATGTTTGGGCTGTTTTGGATTTTCCTCTATCTTAGCCCGTAATCGACCTATCATTACATCTATACTTTTTAATGAACTCTCATAATTAATGGACGATACATTGGTCAAAATCTCTTCACGACTGACCACAAAACCACTCTTTTTTATAAAATAAGCCATAATCTCAAACTCAGCATTGGTAAAATAGATAAGTTCACCATTTTTTGTAATCTCATGACGGTTTGTATCTAAGGTAAAAACCCCTTTCTTCTCTTCTTTAATGGGTTGTTTGTTATAACGTCGCAATATGGAGTGAATACGTAAAAGTAGCTCTTGAGACTCATAAGGTTTGGGTAAATAATCATCAGCACCCATAGAAAAGCAAGCTGTTTTATCGGTAATGTCAGAACGTGCAGAAGAGATAATAATAGGAATATCCGACTTCTCACGTACCAAACGACATACTTCTAAACCATCTATATTGGGTAAGGAGAGATCTAAAATAAGTAAATCATAGGTGTTAATATTAAGTGCAGAGAGACCCACTTCTGGGTTCTCATAATTTTTGACAGTAATATTATGTCGTGCCAAAAACTCAGCTATTAACTCTGCCATTTCTCTGTCATCTTCAATCATTAGTATTTTTATCATACTTATATTGTACGCTAAAAGAGTAAATGCGAAGTAACAATGAAAAGATATACCTTATTATTTTTTCTTATTTCCTTTACGTCGTTCGCTATCTTTCTTTTTCTCGTCTCGTTTTTTCTTTTGAGCTGCATAAGTATATTTACGTTTTTTATCGTAATCAATATAGCCCTTTTTCTCACGTAGCGTTTTCTTAACAGGACGTTTTTGACGAGGTTGTCTGTCTTCTAACTCAAACCCTTCGTAAATCTCTCTTTTAACATTCATACGTAAATCTTTTTCTATTTCAGAGAATCTGCTGTAGTCATTAATGGTCAAAAGAGATATAACCATACCTTTATGATTTGCTCTACCTGTTCTCCCTACTCTATGCGTGTAGCTGTCTGTCTTCTCTGGAATATCAAAGTTAATGACAAAAGGAAGTTCTTGAATGTCCACACCACGTGCTGCAA
>CACVAR010000037.1 GCA_902727905.1 uncultured Sulfurovum sp.
TGCTCAAACAAAAATATCGTAATCGACGTAAACGCTATAACTTAAGGGTAAATCTGATTTGTGCATTAATCAACTTTGATAGGAATATGATGGTTTAGTTGGAAGTTTTGCAAGAAGTCTATTAAAACAAATCGACATAAAATAAAAACTTCGCCGAAAGGCTTAATAAAGCTAAATACTCACCCAAATATAAGGTGTGATAGCAATCACTCCCTACAAGTTTTTTGCTATAATAATTTTAGAAATAAAAATTGCCAAAATCATTAGAAATTTTGTAGGTCGGGCTGCCCTCTGCCCGACATAAATATACATACCAAAATATTTAATCCTTCAATGAAAAATCGAATGCCAACAGAATTTTATTATATTGAATTTTTATACTATACCAAATTGTGTCGGGCAGAGGGCAGCCCGACCTACCCAAATTTTCTATCTAAAGGAAACACATGCAAACTCCCTACTGGCTACTAGAAGAACAACTCCTAGAAAACAACTTAAAAACCCTCACTCACATCAAAGAGCAAACGGGTGTTAAAATTTTACTAGCCTTAAAAGGCTACGCCCTTTGGAAAAGCTTTCCTTTGGTTTCAAAATACCTTGATGGCTGTTGTGCTTCTGGACTGCAGGAAGCCAAACTCTCTCATGAAACATTTCAAAAAGAGACCCATACTTATAGCCCTGCTTTTAAAGAAGAAGACATAGAAGAGATAGCTAAAATTTCTCATCATCTTGTGTTTAACTCACCCTCTCAATTTCAACGCTTTTCATCTTTAGCTAAAGAGCATAATCCAAACATCTCTTTGGGATTACGGGTAAACCCTGAGTACTCTGAGTCACCTGTGGAGCTTTACAATCCTTGTGGAGCTTATTCGCGACTCGGTACGACCATCGATAATTTTGATAGATTACTTATAAGTGAAATTGGACAAAGTGTTGATGGTTTTCATTTTCATGCCCTTTGTGAACAAGACAGTTCGGCACTTGAAAATGTTTTAGTAGCTTTTGAAACAAAATTTGGAACCTATTTAAACAAACTAAAGTGGGTTAACTTTGGTGGAGGTCATCACATTACCCGTAAAGGTTATGACGTAGAAAAACTCATCAAGCTCTTAAACAACTTTAAAAACAAATACCCTCACCTAGAAATCTACCTTGAACCTGGAGAAGCTGTGGGTTGGGAGACGGGAACTTTGGTAACTTCTGTACTTGACATTGTACATAACAAAATGGAGATTGCCATTCTTGACACATCAGCCGAAGCACAAATGCCTGACACCATCATCATGCCGTATAGAGCAGAGGTACGTGGTAGTGGAACAGCTGGAGAGAAAAAACATACCTATAGATTGGCTGGAAACACTTGTTTAGCAGGTGACATTATGGGGGACTACTCTTTTGATACACCCTTGCAAATAGGAGACAAAATCATCTTTGAAGACCAAATGCACTACACCATGGTGAAAGCCAGTACTTTCAATGGGGTTCCGTTGCCTTCCATTGTTATTAAACGGCTTGATGGGACGATGGAAGTTGTTAGAGAATTTGGCTATGAGGATTTTAAAAATAGATTATCATAGAAATAATATTTAATATTTTTAAACATTAAAAAATAACTTTTATTATATAATTAACAGCTAGACCATTATAATAAAAAAGGAAACAATAATGTTTAAATATATACTACTGACTTTAGCCACAGTCATTACATTACATGCAGCAGCAAATATAGAAGTCAAAAAAATAGACGGTTCAAATATTGTACTTTCAAGTACCATAGCAGATAAAGCATGGATAGGAATATATAGAGTTGGTACAACTAATGATTGGGAAAATGTACAAGCATGGCAATGGGTAATTAGTGATTCAACAGGTATCTACATCGGAAAAATGTAAAATGGTAACTATGAAGCAAGACTATTTTACAATAACTCATTCATAACAGAAGCTGCAATTGCATTTACACGTAATGCAGGCCCAGGTGCTATATATACGCCATTATCAGATCGTAGTATTACACAAAACTTCAGTTCTAACTTCACACTTGACTTTGGAAAAGTAATCTATCCTCTTTCTGGACTTGAAGAAGGAACAGACTGGATTGGAATCTACCATAAAGAAGATGTACCAACACGTGAAAACTTATTGGCATGGGGATATTTAACTAAAATAGATTACTTCAATTCAAAAGCAAATATGGAAACACTTGACCATAAGAAACTCTCTGTAGGTGAATACAAAATGATTTACCACTACAACAACAATTATAAAGAGGTAGGTGTCAACAAAATATTAACTGTTACAAAATCTAACATAATTTATGATACAAAATTTTCTTTACAATTAGACAACTACCACATCATCCAACAAGAGCTTGATTGGATTGCAATTTTTAGAAAAGATGCAGAACCCATTAAAGAAAATATAGTTGCTTGGTCTTATATCAAAGACATTCCTTGGTCTTATAGTTTGGATAATGAAGAGTCTATTTATAATTTTCATTTTAAAAATATTCCCGCTTCATTTAAAGGAAAACCCTATAAAGCCATACTCTATTCAAATGATAGCTATGAAATAATTGGACAAACACCTTAGAGCATATGAATAGTAAAACTCTATGTTTCTACCTCTATCTTTAGAAGTAAACAATTCAGTTTACTTCTCTAAGCTCCATACAAAGTCAAGCCATAAACCCACTCTTGTAATGGCATCATATCTTCATAAATTTTAAAGTTTTTATAAATAATCTTCTCAGAATGAAAATCTTCATCAGGAACAAACGTAGTGAAAGCGTACATTGAACGAAAAAGCGATAGGTAAACATGGCTATCATCTTTATCAAAACCTCTAGGGTATCGTTTATATGCTGGTTCAGGAAATTGATAACCCTTAGCTTTTAACGCTTCAACAATAACATGAAGTTCAGCTCTTCTGTCTTTATCTTGAATGTACTCTCTATAAATGGCTAAAAGAGGTGGTTTAAAGTTTCGTATGCCAGTGGCTACAAAAACTTCTTTTGAATCATAATGCATGTAAAAAGAAGAACTCTGCATTCGGTGTGTTTGACCTTGCCAAAAGATAATACCAATGCGTGTTTTAATAGGGTCATCTAAATGGTAACGAGCATCACGGTAGATTTTATAAAGGGATTTATTTATTTTAGGAATGGCATTAATAGTAGGAACTAAGATTTGTAGATGTTCACCCATCTCAGCCACATAAGCTTTGTTGGGTTCAACAATATATTTGTCGTAACGGTCTCGATTAGCATCAAGCCACTCTTTTGAATTGTTGATGATGATTTCATCTAAAAAGTCTAAACCTTTTTTTGGAAAACCTTGAAAATCCATTAATCTACCATCCTCATCAAAAACTTTTAGCATTATATCATTGCTATCTTTTTTATTTCATAAACTATATTTATGAAACTCACAGTTTTAAGTGCTAAAATTTAATAAGAGGAGAACATCATGAAATACTTAGTTCTTTCACTGTTTTTAACCATAAAAGCCTTTTCTACACCAATTATAATTCAATACTACCAAGAAATTTATAATGATACTTCTATTAATCACGATATCTTAACTTATAAGCTTTATCAGAAATATAATCATTGGCATGCCAAAGAGACAAAGTATCAAGATGCATTATCTATTGTCCCTTATATCAAAGAGGACTCTATACAACTCTCCCAAGAGATGGGTGATGGTCGTGAAACCATTGACATTAAACTGTGGGGAGAAAAAGGTACTGCTCCCCTAATGGTTATGACAAAAAACTATTTTTCAGATAAGCATCTTCAAAGCTCTAAGATTACTTTCTTAGTAAAGGAGTATAAAAAATGGCATAAAATCACCCCTTTAAAAGAGATTGGTTTAGAGAGTTTTTTACAAGAGACCATGAGTATCAAAGATCTAAATGTTTTAAAAAGTATAGGAATTATTATTTTTTATGACATACAACAAAAAGGGAACTCTCTCTTTTTACGATTGGCAATTAATAAAAAGATTATAAACAAAATTTGTCAACACGATACATCATTAAAAGTGGATAATAGAGAAGATTATCTCTACTATTGTGAAAGTTTACAAGGAAAATTAAAACCACCCATCCATTTTATATGGAATGGTCAAAAACAACAGCTGATAGAAAATAAGACTGTAAACTCTAAAACACTTTCAGCTCAACCCTCAATAGAGGACTTATATGAAAAAATAAAAACAAAACGTACTATCTTATTAGAAAGGTACCATCATGAATAAGTTCATCAAAACAGCTCTATTGTCTATCATGCTTATTGGGTTTTTAAATGCTACAGATTTTCAAAATGATTTACGACGTACTAATGAGTATAAAGTTAAAAGACCAAAGTTAGTAACAGAAGCACAATCAAGACTAAAATCTCATAAAATTCTTGCTAAAAGCAGAAGTAATGGAACATTTATCATTACCGTTGAAGGCGTGTGTCACGAAGAGTTCATGCAAGAGTATGGATCTTTATTAACAGTTAACATGATTGTTTATAAAGATGAGGATGAAGTCGCTGACATAAGTGGTCTTAGAAAAAAGTCTAAACGTATTTCCGAACACAAATATCCAAGTAAGTATGCAGGATTAGATGGAAAAAAAATGATTTATAGCAATACCATCGAAGAAGTCACTAAGATTTTTAATTATAGTGACAGTTCTGATGGTAAAGAGCATAACTATATTATCGCTTTTGAAGTAAAAACCAAAGATGGTCATTATATACTCGCCAAATATCAAGAGTTTGATACACACGAAAAAAATACGACTGATAATAAAAATTTAATAACTCCTGATTTACCTGATAAATTAGAACAAAAAATGATTAACGCCAAAATTACCAAACTGAAAAATGTTATCAACAGTATACGACAGAGTATTAACGAAGCTCAGCAAAAATGTAAAAAAGATTTAACACGTATCAATCAAAAAATGAATCATCTTAATGGTTTATCACAGAGTGAAAAAGAAAAAATAAATTTTAAACAAAAAATAGATGAATGGAAAAACTACACCATCATTAAATCACAAAGAATGCTCAATGGAGAGTGTCCTGTCAATATGGGTTATGGTGAGATATCCGTTGCCAAAGCACAAGAAAAAACAGATGCTTATCTCAAAGAGATTCAAACACTCAATAAAAAAACAATCCCTAAAATCACCACAAATAATATAAATACCTTAGAGCAAAAATATATTCAAGGCTTCACATCAAATAACAACACAGAGATAGACAAACTCAAAAAGATACATCAAGCTATGCTAAGAAAAGTAGACAGCCTTTTACCAAGTAGTGAACTGCCCTCTTACTTTGCTTCACTAGGATTTAGTACCCCACCCGAGCAAGACCCAAAAGCCCTAAAACTGTGGCGTAACAAAATCAAAAGCATACTGAACCAAGGATGGATCTATGCCCTCTCCACCCAAGAGATTGTGGCTGTTAAAAATGAACTCAAAAAACATATTGTACTGCTTAATAAATACCGTGATGCCCACAAATTTTCAGAAGATGCCGTCTACCAAATTGTTGAAGCCAATCAACAACTAACCAACGATTTAATTACAGCCATTCCAGGTGTTGATGATGCCACAGATATTTTAGGTCTAATCCGAGGAGAAGACCTTGCTGGAAACAAACTTACGCTACTCGACTACATGATGCAGTTTGGACTAGCAGCTATGTTAAAACTCTCTTCAAATAAAAGTTTTAAAAAAGCACTTAAAAAAACCTCTGAACAAATTGATGTTTTGAAAAAAGGTACTAAAAGTTCTTTAGCACGAAAAATGAATGTGGTGATTGAAAAGCTAGAGATTGATCCCAAAAAACTCTCTAAAAAAAGGGTTACGCAAAATAAACTACGGGTGAGTAAAATGGAGGTATTGAACTCTACTCAGTGGAAAGAGAGTCAAGAAATATTTAAACGTGCCCAAAAAAGTGCAACAAACAAAGTTAAAAAACTAAAAAAAATTATTGATGAAGGAACAGATAAAGAGGTTAAACGTGCCATTGAACAACTCTACAAAGATAAATCAGCTAAAACCCTGCTCATCGGAACGCCTGCCTTTCAAGATCTTCAAGAAAAAACAGTCAAAAAAATGGGCGAAATTTATGATAAAGTAGACAACAAAGTAATCCAGTCGCTTACAGATGACGAGCATGTCAAAAAGTACATGAAACGTTATGCTAATGAAGGAAAAATGCTTAAAATAGAGACCCTTAATGTAACCAATGCCAAAACAAAAATATCACTAGGACGTGACCGTGATGTAACCTTTTATGCTGTATTTGAAAAAAATGGTAAAACAAAACGTTTTGAAGTTCCCCATCATTTAGCAGAAGAGACCTATAAGAAAGAGCTCTTTTTAAACTATCGTGGAAAAGTCTCCAAGAGTACAAAAGAACTTAACAAATTTTACGATGAAATGGAACAGGTAGTCACATCAAGTAAACATATGGAAGCCTACTCTATTCCAAAAGGTGTTACGATTGAGGATTTCTTTAAAAAGGATGCCCTACATGGTTTTGGCAATATCGAAGACCAAGTTAAAACCGTCAAAATTAAATCGCAAGAGTTTTTTAATGAGTCCCAAAAATATGCCAAAATGAGTGCAGAATTAAAAAAGAGTAATCCTAATAAAGCAATTTTCTACAAAGTTAAAGAGATGCAAGAGATGACTGAAGAAATGAGACAAGCCAGTAAACAGTATAAAAACATGATTCTACCAAGGGCTAAAAAGTATCTAGGAAGTAGCCATAAGATTCCTTTTGAAATAAGTGAAACCATGAGGCTTTATGATGAAGTAGGAAAAGGGTTAATTAGTCCTGATGAAGTGAATGCCCTTATCAAAAAGGTATTTAAAAAATCACCTAATGATGTCATTAGCAACACAGCAACCTACCTACAAAAACTTGAAGTAGTAAGTAAAGTAGCCTATAACAAAGCACAAAAAAGTATGCTAACAAAAACGCTTAAAGGATTAAAACGTATCCCTACTAGTAGAGGTTTTACTCAAGCCATTCGTATCTCAAATCAATCACTACGTAAAAGAGAACTTAATGTACAAGAGTTCAGCAAGATACGTCAAGATTTTTTTAAAGACCACCTTGCTAATTTCTCTAAAGAGGCTAAAGAGAAAAAAGCACTATTGACATGGATAGAGAAAGCCTACCCTAAAGAGATTACGAAAGTAGAGTATATTGCATGGAAAAAAGCATTAAAGGGAGCATTAAAATGAAAACTATCTATCTTAAAATAGCCCTAATATTTATTACCCTTCCCCTTCATGCTTCTATTGATATTGAACAAGTATGGCAAGTCTCTACCCAAGAAGCGATACATGCCACACCTTTATTGAATAAAAAGCATATTTATCTAAGTAGCTATGATGGAAATCTCTATAGAGTAGACAAGAAAAAGGGAAAAGTTCTATGGAATTTTGAAACAGAAAATCTTATCAGTTCCACAGCTGTTATCAATCAAGGAACTCTCTTTATAGGTTCAGGTGATGGTAATATGTATGCTATTTACAGTAAAATAGGTAAAGAAAAGTGGCAGCATAACACCAAAGACATGATTACACGAAGAGCTATTGTAGTAGGAGAGCAAGTGATTTTTGCCAGTACTGATGGATACCTCTATGCTCTAAACAAACAGGATGGTAAACAACTGTGGAAACATGAGCTAAAATCGAACATAAGTGCCGACTTACTCTATGTGGATGATACTCTATATTTTACTACTATTGACCATAAAATTCATGCTTTTGATGTTAAAACTCAAAAGAGTTTATGGAGCTATACCTTATCTGAAAGGGTCAGCACTCAACCTATTTACAAAGGTGGAACCCTCTACTTAGCTGATGAAAAAGGAGAAGTTGTTGCACTCAACAGTAAAGATGGGTCAGAGAAATGGAATTTTAATGCACCCCCACAGGCATTATTGTACCCTTAAAACTGAAAGGGAACAGGCTCTATGTTGCAACATTGGGCTACGCTTTGTATGCACTAAATTCTTCTACAGGAAAAGTAGAAAACTCCTATATTACTAACAATACTATCTCTGCTTTAGAAGTCAATAATAAACATATTATTCTTGGAACAACTGAGGGATATCTGGTTTTTGTAGATAAAGAGTGCCACTATCTCGATGCCAAAAAGATTGATACTGAAATTACTTCATTAACAATAGATAATAATAAACTTTATGTGACTGATATAGAAGGAGTACTCTATCAATTTAAAATTAAAATCCCTATTTCTTCTAGCAGCATTCAAAAAGTACCTAATATAAAAAAGACACCTATCATAGCACTTAAATCCCAAACTGTAGAAAGTGCATTAAAAGCAAGTCATTTAAAATATACAAAAGAAGAGGATGCTTATATCATCAATCCAAAAACCATTCCTCTTCTATTAAAACCTACTTTATGTAAAAAAGAGCAGTGTCATGTTCTGCAACTTACTGCATCAATGGAGCTTCTAAATCTCTCAAAAGAGAAACAAGCCGACTTTATAAATCAACAAAACAGACTTCATCATTTTGTTCGAGTTACACTTAACAATAATAGACTAACCCTAATATCTGAACTCTCCCTTGATGAACCTTTTACCCATCAAGATATAGAAGAGATGGTACAAAATTTTCAAGTAGCTTATAGAGCCATAACCGTCAATATATACAAGGAACAACTATGAAAGTATCTATATTCTTTATAGTAATGTTATTACTACCCCTTTATCTTTTTGCAAACTCTAATCTAAGTCAAACACATCTACTTGAACTATGCAACAAAGTGGATTTAAAAACCTCATCAAACAAAGATATAAAAATCATCCACAGCAATGGCATCTCAAAGATGATTCTTAGCCCAGATAAAAAGCGTCTTTCTATTATAACCATGCTAACCGTTAGTACTAAAAATCAAAAAACCTTACTCGAAAAAATTAACAACTTTAATAAAAAGCTACTCTTTTCTAAAGTTTATCTTGAAAAAAACACCTTAACTTTACATTCAGACCTAAATATCAAACATAAAGTTTCTGATACTAAAATAATCAATTTCATTGCTACTTTCTTAGCCATACGAGATACGTTTATACCCCATTTCACAACACTAAAGGATTAACCTTGTTACATAAAGCTCTATTGATACTCTCTCTATTTCTACTCCATGCTTGTCAAGAAACCAACCACTCAATGCCTAATGATATCAATATCACCTATCAGAGTGGTTCTGTTCATGCAGACCGTGATGCTAGCACCTACATCACCATCACCCCAAGTCAATCTAACTGGACATATACCCACGGAAAGAAATTTCGTTTTATCAGTAAACATCTTGCAAAACTAAAAAGATGCTAAAATTTTAGGATGAGAAAAGTAGATAAATTTGAAAAAGTAAGCGAAGAGAATTTCAAAAGATTAGTAGGGGTAAAGAGATCAACCTTTGAAATCA
>CACVAR010000038.1 GCA_902727905.1 uncultured Sulfurovum sp.
TTAGGAATTCTTCTATTAAGCAGTATATTGTTATCATTCTTTGTTCCATAATCTTGCCTCTCAAAGCTTTTATGGAACTCTACTCTCTTTATCCTTTACCTCTTTTTTACTAGCAGTTTGGGTTAAATATGTTTATTGAATTAAAAGTATATAAAAGATTTTTCAGAGAATGTATATCGAAAGAAAAAGATAGTTATTTAATTGATTATACTAGGGCTTATCAGATTCTAATTGATATGGGAGTGGATATACCTTTAACATATGTTGAATATAAGAAATTTAATAAGTTTTTAGATGTTAATGAGTGGCAACCAACAATTAATGCTTTACCTCTTTTAAAAGAGATACATTTTAAACTTTTTAATTTTTATGTATTTGATACTTTGAATAGAGGCTTTAGGAGTTTAAGTCATGGAGAGAAACATGCTATTGCTCACTTTATTAATATATATGAGAAAGTTTACTTTAGTAAAAAACAGAACTTTATTATTATATTAGATGAAGTAGATATATCACTTCATCCTGTTTGGCAAAAGAAATATATATCTAAGTTAACTTTTCTTTTCTCAAATATAAATAAAAGTCTTCATATCATTCTAACCTCTCATTCCCCATTCCTCCTATCAGACATTCCAAAACAAAACATAATCTTCCTAGACAAAGACGAAAAAGGAAATTGTAAAGTAGTAGACGGATTAAAAGAAAAGAAACAAACCTTCGGAGCAAATATTCACACCCTATTAAGCGATAGCTTTTTCATGGAAGATGGCTTAATGGGTGAGTTTGCAAAGGGTAAGATAGATGGTGTTATAAAACTTCTAAATAAAGATAAGTTAAATGAAGAAGAGATAAAACATTGTGAACAAATTATCTCTATTATTGGTGAACCTATTGTCAAAAACCAACTTCAGAGAATGTTGGATAGTAAGCGACTTAAAAAAGTAGATGAGATAGATGCCATAAAGAAAAGCATGGAAGCAATGCAAAAACGTTTGGATGAGTTGGAAAAATGATTAAAATTCAACATGAACATTTAGATAAATTTGCGAAAGAACATTATGAAAGTTTAAAAGGTAAATTAACAGGGTTTCCAGAAGATTGTAAATATTCTTTAGAAGAAGTTCTTGTAGCAAAGCCTGAAAAGTTAGATGAAATAGCTAAGTGGGCTAAAGATAAAACAGTTGATTATGAATTTATGATAAAAAAATATGAGAACTTTACAACTAAAAAGAAAGAATATGATGCGTATGATTTAGCAAAAAAGTTAAATGTAAATGTTTGCCCTTATTGTAATATAAATTCTACGTATACTGTTATCAAAAAGAACAATAAAAAAATAACACGACCAGAGTTTGACCACTTTTATGATAAATCGACCCATCCTATTTTGGCTTTATCTTTTTATAATCTCATTCCTTCTTGTCATAGTTGTAACTCTACGCTTAAAGGTAGTGAAGAATTTTCAAATGAAACACATATCAATCCCTATAGTGAAAGCCTTGATAAAGTAGCAAGATTTGAATTGAAGATAGAGGATAGCACTTTTTATCATTCTATAAATGGTTTTGATGTTAAATTGAAAACAGAAGATGAACGTGCAAAAAATAGTATAAAAAGTTTTGAACTCGATATTTTATACCAAAATCACAAAGACATTGTCCTCGAACTCATTAAACATCTTGCAAAACTAAAAAGATGCTAAAATTTTAGGATGAGAAAAGTAGATAAATTTGAAAAAGTAAGCGAAGAGAATTTCAAAAGATTAGTAGGGGTAAAGAGATCAACCTTTGAAATCA
>CACVAR010000039.1 GCA_902727905.1 uncultured Sulfurovum sp.
TGATTTCAAAGGTTGATCTCTTTACCCCTACTAATCTTTTGAAATTCTCTTCGCTTACTTTTTCAAATTTATCTACTTTTCTCATCCTAAAATTTTAGCATCTTTTTAGTTTTGCAAGATGTTTAGTAATTAAGAAAAGATTATAATCTTTTCTTCTGTTTAAATCAGTTAAGTTTTAATATTTTTTTGTTTTTTTACTAACTATACACTAACTTAAGTTACAATAGGTGAATATATTTAGTTCGCTACAAACTTATAACCCAAACTATAAGAGTTGACTAGACTTTCTGTAGGTAGTTTTTTTCGTAAACAGTAGATAAGGTGTTTTAATCGTTTGTTACAATCTTGTTCTAGAGATTCTTCTTCCCATATATTATGTTCAATAACTTCAGAAGGTACATAAGTATTTTTTTTCTTAGCAAGAATTTCCATTAGTTTGGTTTCATTTTTAGTTAGTTTAATAACATTATAGTGTTGGTCAAAAAGAGTAAGTTGTTTAAGGTTAAAACTATAGCCATCAGCTAGTTGAATACCTTCGTCATTATTTAGATAAGCCAAGTCTTGTACAATATTCTTTAGTACTTGTTCAATATTTGACTTTTTAAAAGGTTTTTGTAGAAAACCTGACAAATGTAAAGAAAGTCCTTCTAAAAAAATGTTTTCATTTTTTTGTTTACTCATTATTATAATAAGACTTTTTCTGTCTTGTTGACGTAGTGTTTGAATTGTTTGAATACAACTGTAATCTTTTTCATCACAATTAAAAAAGATAATTTTGGGTTCATTAGAAGTAAAAGTTAGAATTTCATGGTTGTATTTAAGATAAATTATCTCTTTAAAATAAGGTTTTATCTTTAAAACTTCTGCTTTATCTCCTGAAAAAACGAGTTTGTTTAATTTTAAAGTTTTGATTTTATACACCTTTTATATTTATACTTTTAGTATAGCAATATAGTAGTTGTAAAGTATATTATTCTTGGTGCAGGATTGAATATTGTTAGTGTAGAACAAGTGCAAATTTCTATTTTATGGTATTTAGTGGTATTTAAAATATAATTTAAATATTAAATATACAAATTAAATTTATAGATATTTCAGGAATAAAAAGTTATTTAAAATAAATAGTATTAATTAATTTAAAACTAAAATAAATACACTTTTTTATAAAAATATTAAAATATATAAATTAATCATTATTTATCATAAATAAGATAAAAATCTAACTTTTTAAAGACTTTTCTTTTTTATACTAGCTTAAAGATAGATGTTATTTTTCATGGGTTTAGTATTGATAAATATTAGGCATTATGTAGAAATATTTAAATAGTATCTAAATTAAAAAAAGGAATTAATGTGCATAAATCATTAATAATTATATTAGTGTCTTCAAGTGTTATTTTAGCACAAAGTCCAAAAGTTTACTTAAACATGAGTCCCATTTGGTCGAGTTATGAATCAAAAGGAATTACGAGTGAGTTTAAACCCACAGGTTTTAAGTGGACAGCTGGTTATGTGGTAAAAGAGTTTTCTTATGCTTCTCTGGCATTGGAGGGTTCTGCCATATTGGGTGTCAATAATGATAAAAAGTCAACCGTACAAAACAGTAGTGGAGAGACCTTTAACACTGCCCAAGTAAGCATAGACAAAATGTATTCGCTTAATGTTAAAAGTATGTTTCCATTAACTCAAAGTTTTAATGCAAACTTGTATGTAGGTGGAACACGAGGAAAAGTTTTTTCTTCATCCGATGAATCAACTTCTAAAGGTGCTTTTGAAAGCTCTATTTCTTATGGAGCAGGACTAGAGTATTGGACTCCTGTTGATGTGTCGTTGTATGCTAATTATATGCAATATTTTAAAAACTTAGATGCCATTGAAGTTGGCGTTGGGTTTAGATTTTAAATTTAATAAAAAGGGAATGTTATGAATATTAAACAGTTTTATAGGTATGTTTTTGTTTTCTTACTCTCAGTATTTGTTTTTACTGGGTGTGGGAGTGATAATGGGGGTGGGGAGTTTGTAGCTCCTGATAAAGTTGGGTATTTAATTGATTCACCCATAGCCAATATAGACTATGAGTGTGGTACTAAAAAAGCTAAAACTAACAGTGAAGGTAAGTTTGAGTGTAGTGAATTACCTGTGACTTTTAAAGTGGGTGGTATCGAAGTTGGAATCCTTGATAGTATGACGGCTGATTCTAAAGTTTATCCACAAGATTTAGCACAAGTAGGACGAGATAATTTTACGGATGATGATGTTATTAAAATAGCAGTTTTTCTCCAATCGTTAGATGATGATGGAAATATAGCTACAGAAATTACATTACCCAATGACATTAACTCAACGAAAATTGATACATTAGCTGAAATGACATTAGATGAAATAACAACATTCTTGATAAGTATTGGTAAAACAGCAGTAAGTAAAGAGGATGCTATTAAGCATTTACAGGAGCAGTTTGGTTTTGATGTGACTAAGCCAATAATTACGTTAAATGGAGCAAATCCATTACAACTGACACAAGGAACAGCTTACAGTGAATTGGGAGCCACAGCGACTGATGATAGAGATGCAACAGTAGCTGTTACAACAAGTGGAACAGTTGATGTAACTAAAGTTGGAACGAATACGATTACCTACAAAGCCGTTGATAGTGCAGGGAACGAAGCAAGTCTTACACGAACGGTGAATGTGGTTTTAGCACCTGATACCACCAAGCCAGTGATTACGTTAAATGGAGCAAATCCATTACAACTGACACAAGGAACAGCTTACAGTGAATTGGGAGCCACAGCGACTGATGATAGAGATGCAACAGTAGCTGTTACAACAAGTGGAACAGTTGATGTAACTAAAGTTGGAACGAATACGATTACCTACAAAGCCGTTGATAGTGCAGGGAACGAAGCAAGTCTTACACGAACGGTGAATGTGGTTAGGAATATTACGCAACAAACAATTTTAAAAACATTTACGTATGATGATACCAACAGAGTAGTCAAAGAAGATTTAGGTGATGGTTCATATATCGAATATATTTATGATGATAGTGGAAATTTAATCCAACAAAATGTAGTAAAGTAAAGGGGAAGAGATGAAAAAATTATTTTTACGATTAATGATAAGCTTTTTTGTTCTGTTTGGAGCAACAAACTTGATAGCAAATACAAAGGTAGATATTATCTTTGTAATGGATACTTCTGGTTCAATGAGTGATGAAGCTATAGCGTTAAAAGATGCGATTACTTCAGTAAATCAAGATTTATCTACTATTTATGATTTAGATTCTAAATCATGGGGGATTACGGAACCTTATAGTTCTTGGGGATTAACTTCAAGTGTTAGATCTGAAATTTCAGAAGCAACTTCAAATCAATATGAAGATTGGGGACCTGCAACCTATGATATTACAACTTACTATTCAGGTTGGAGAACAGATACTATTAAAATCGTTGTTCCAATATCTGATGAAGGTCCTGAAAATGGTGATGGTTTAAGTCAAGATGATATAGATATTATTAACAAGGCTAGAATAGCATTAGATGATACAGATATTTATGCAGTACCAATTATTGCTCAAGGGTCTTATCAAGATACTTTATATAGTGACTATGGATTACTTTTATCTGATAAAGCAATCAAAACAGGTTCAGGTGATTTGGTTGAACAATTTAAAACCATCATTTCAGATATTGTAGCAGAAGCATCAGGTACATCACTTGGTAGTGTAGATGCTAAATTTATAGAGAATTTTAGTGGTGGTGGTAAACTTGTGATTGATGCTAAAGGTGCGAGTAAGTATGAAGTTGTAGCAAAATTTGATGATACAGAGTTTTTATCTGTAGCTTCGTCAGAGAGTGTTTTTCCTATTACCCTACCTACTGGTTATGATACTACGGTTAATCATACATTAGATATAAACTATACAGTCTCTGCACTTGATGCTAATGGTCAAGTTTTGGAACAGAAAAGTAAAATTCTTACAAAAATAATTGATAGTTCACTGCAAGTACAAACTTTTGTTGCAAACTATGCAGAAGCAAGAGTTGGTACAGTTTCAGAAGAACCAATTTTCTTAGGAGCAGGAGATGACCCAGACAATCAAGTTCAATCAAGTTCATTGGTTGCTGATCCTGTAGATATCTCATCAGGAGATTTTTATTTTTCACATAGTGATTTAGTTATTCCAACAGCAGGTATTCCACTCATTGTCAAAAGAAGTTATAACTCACTTGAAACAATAAGAGGTTGGAGATTTAACCTTATTAGTACCATGGATATTTCAGATATAGACAACATTAAAGTTTCTTGGAGTGGTGGAGAGTCTAAAGACCTATTTGTTAAAGCAAAAGAGGGTTGGGTTTCTGTTTATTCTACCGATACTTTGACTACTGAAGCAGGGGCATATGTTGTTACTAAAAGTTCAGGTACAAAGTATAAGTTTAATACCAATGGGAAACTTATAGGTATTACAAACAAACAAGACTTAGGGCTTCTTTTTGAATATAGTAGTTTAACTATGAACATCAAAGATAATTTTGGAAACGCTTTAGCTACCGTTACATTTAACAGTTCATCTCAAATTACATCCATAACAGATAATGCAGGAAATAATATTACTTATGCTTACAATGGTACAAATTTAACTTCATATACCAACCGAAATGGGGCAGTAGAAAGTTATGAATATAGCAATGATTTAATAGATAGAATTATAGGAGATAATGGAGAAGCTTATGTAACCAATACTTATGATGCACAAGGTAGAGTAACTTCACAACTTGATGGTGCAGGTAGTCAAACAAGTTTTGCTTATACAGGAGACTTAGAAAACTTTATTGTAAACTCAGCAGAGGTAACGTATGCTGATGGTGTAGTACGAACTCATAAATTCAACATACTTCTGCCAACCAGTATAGAAGGTTCAGGTACAACAGTAGGTTTTGAGTATGATGCTAACAACAAAGTAAAAACCATTACCGATACGAATGGTAAAGCATGGACTTATGAGCGAAACAGTGCAGGTCTTGTGACTAAAGCTACTGATCCACAGGGAAACACTACACTTTATGAGTATGATGAAAACAATAACATACTCTCAAATACCAATGCTTTGGGGCAAAAAGTACTGTTTGAGTATGATGCCAATCAAAATTTAGTCAAAGCAACCAATGCTGATGGAAAAGTAACAGCTTATGAATACAATGCAAACAGTCAGATTGTTAAGATTACCAATGCTTTAAACCAAGTAGTGACATACACCTATAATGCAAAAGGACAAGTAGAAACAGTAACGCTTCCAAATGGAGGAACCACTGCTTATGCTTATAATAGTTTGGGTAATGTGCAAACCATTACAGATGTTCTAAATAGAACTGTTACTTATGAGTATGATAAAGAGGGAAAAGTAACCAAAGTGACCAACCCTATGAACTACACAACACAGATGGAATATAACAGTTTTGGTGAGCTTGTTAAGATTACGGATGCCAAAGGCAGAAATGTTTTAATGGAGTACAATGTAGATGGACTTTTAATCAAAACAACCCTTGTTGATGGTACAACAGTAGAGACTACCTATGATGTATTGGGTAGAGTTATCGCTACTAAAGATGTGTTAGGACGAGAGTCTAAAAAAGAGTATGATGATTTTGGAAGAGTTTCAAAGGTCATAGACCCTAAAGGTAATGAGTTTCTACTAGAGTATGACAATGTAGGAAACATCATCAAAGTAACCGATGCTAAAGGTAATGATGCACAAACAAGTTATGATGAGCTTTACCGTCCATCAAAAACCATAGATGCTGATGGTGTTGAAGTGGCTACCACTACTTACAATGCTCTCTCTATGCCAACAAAAGTAGAAGATGCAACAGGTAAAAGTATAGAATTTACTTTTGATTCTCTAAACAGACTTCAAGAGTCAACGCTTTCAGGTTCACTCAAAGCTCAAGCACTTTATGATGTACTTGGACGTATTACCAAAATAACAGACCCAAAAGGTGCAACGAATACTTATGAGTATGATGCAGTAGGTAATCTAGTAAAAGAGATAAACCCACTCAATAAAGAGAACCTTTACACTTATGACATCGCAGGAAGAGTAACTAGCACACAAACACCAAATGGTGTTGTAAGTACTTTTGTTTATGACGATTTGGACAGAGTGACTAAAATATCTCAGAAAAAAGATTCGGTAGAAAACAACACAACTTATACCTATGATGAGGTGGGTAATGTGCTTACAGTAACTGATGCACAAGGTACAATCACTTATACCTACAACATCAACGACCAAGTAGCTACAAGAACAGATATTTATAGAAGCAGCGTCACTTATGCGTATGACCAAGCAAAAAGACTTAATACCTTGACCTACCCTGATGGTAAAGCAATTATCTATGGTTATGATGACAATAACAACTTAGTCAAAGTAACAGACTTCGCCAACAGAGAGACACTTTATGAGTATGATGTTAATGGTAATTTGGTTAAAACAACCCATGTTAATGGTGCTTATACACTCTACACTTATGACAATAATAGTCGATTGTTAACACTTAAAAACCATAATAAGAATGGAGATGTCATCTCGGCTAATGAGCTTACTAGAAATGATATAGGCGACATTACTGACAACAAAGAGACAAGCCCTGCGACACTTGATTTGTCTAAAATCAAAAACTTTAACTTTGAAGTAAATGATTTTAATCAAATTACTAAAAGTGATGAGGGAGATTTTATTTATGATGAAAATGGTAACTTATTGAGTTACAAATATGACGCAAGAGACAACACTTTAGAGTATGATATATCCGATGCTTTGACTAAAGCTACTTTAGGAAGTGATGTCTACAGCTATACTTACGATGCAGAGGGTAATCGTGTGGCAGTCAATAGTAAACGCTATGTAGTAGACAACATTATGGGTCTCTCTAAACCATTGGCAGAGACAGATGGTTCTAACAATATACAAAAGTATTATGTTTGGACAAATGGACTGGGTTATTCGGTAGATGCTAGTGGAGAAGTATTAGTCTATTTCTATGACTATCAAGGTAATACCAATGCTGTGTTAGACAAAGACAATACGCTAAAAGCATCATATCGTTATAGCACTTATGGTGCTATCATCTCTGCTGATGAGACACTTGATAATCCATTCAAATATCTTGGTCAATATGGAATACAGAGTGATAGTTCTGCTCTATACTATGTACGAGCTAGATATTATTCTCCTGAATTAAATAGATGGACACAGGCTGATGTGAAGAGAGGTAATATTGGAAATCCTTTGAGTTTGAATCGCTATGTTTTGAATGAAGGAGATGGGGTTAATTTTATTGATATTAGTGGATATAATAGAGAATTAGTTAATGAGGTCTTAACTGCATATAGTGGAATTACTGCTGTTGGAGATAAAATATCAGATTTGCATATCAAACAATTAAATGGGGGTATTTCTTCAAATAGTACTAAACTTAATAATCTGAAAATATCCTTAGATAAAAATGCTAAACTTGGATTTAAACAAGGATATGTAAGTACAAATAAATCAGGTAACTATAGAGGAATGTTTAATTCAGGAGGTTCTGGAAATGCAAGATTAGCTATTAAGCAGACATCTAAATATAGAGTTATGAAAGTAAATGTTACAAAAAACAATGCTTTAAGTAGTTTAAAAATAAAAAAATTAAATGGTATTTCAAATAAGTTAGGGGCAATTGGAACAGGAATAACGATGGGACAAGAAGCTGTTACTACAGGCGAGGATTATGGTAAAATCTTAGCTTCTGATGCCCAATGGGATGAAAAAGGAGCTAGAGTTAGTGCAGCTACAGCAGGTTTAGGAGCAAGAACTATCACAAAAGGTGCAACAGGTACAGTTTCAGGTATTAATTGGGTTATGAGTAATACAAGATATATAAATCCATCATATTATATGCAAGGACAAGAGCAATTTGAAAGAGGTTTAAAGATGTCAGATGATTTTATGGCAAACATGAACCAAACAGCTGATGAAATTTATTCTGGCGAAAATATATACAATACTCTTAAATAGTTAAAGGAAAAAAATGAAAATAACACAAAAAATAGGAGTGATTTTATCACTTCTAACCACACTAGCAATGGCTAACGAAGAGTTAGCCAAAGAGATTAAATATATTGGTAATGATGGTGCAGAGACTAAAAATCAGATTATTTGTACTAATGGTAATGAGGCTTTTGTTTATAGCCATAACACCTCGCGTGAGATACGAGTAGAGGTTGATGGTTCTAGTGAGAATCTTGGTAGAGTTACTTTGGATGAGGTGGTTGAACAGGTTTGTCAGTAGTATATTTATGGGATATGGTGTTACTCATTATAAGCTATCTTATAGCTACACTGTGGGAACACTATCTCCACAAAGAGATTTTACATGTTAAACCTAAAAAAGCTAAAAAATGGCAAGAGAGTTATAAGCTTCTTTATAAAGGAGTTTATTCTCATCATGTAGTTCATCATAAACAGTTCGACTCACAAGAACAGCGAGAAAAGCTTGATAAGCATTTAATTAAAAAATTTGGTCAAACGAATGATAGACGACAATATGGACTTACAATTAATACTGTTTGGGAGTATATTATGTTTATGTTACCATGGTTTTTTATAGCTCCATTTGTTTATTTGTATTTTGAACTATATCAGTTTATTATTTTTACATTAGTTTTAATGTTGCCTTTACTTTTAAGTAAGTTCATACATCCCTTTCTTCATAGTGACTTAGAAAATAAGTCTTGGATTTACAATAACTTTTATACCCGAAAAATCTACAAAACTCATCGAATTCATCATGAAGATGATACAAAGAACTTTAACCTTTTGTTGGGTGGAGATTGGATTATGGGAACGTATGAAATTAGTAGTTTAGGCTAAAATTTATACAGCACTCTAGTAATAAACATGACAATTTGACATATAAATTCTTTGATGAAGAGATTTTATGATATTCTTTTGAAAAGTTATAATTGGAGCTAAAAAGTGTCAGATGAAAAATCATCGAGAATGAGTGTTGCAGGGTTTGTTATAAAACCTGATTCACCTGAAATTTTTACTTTGTTCAATGAGATAAAAGAGAAATTTGAACATAGAAATATTCAAGTACTTTTAGTAGAACATTCAGCAAAGATGATTTCTGTAACTGGAGGAGTCTCTTTTTCTGAGTTATGTCAAAATTCAGACTTTTTAGTCTCTTTAGGGGGTGATGGGACACTACTTGCCTTAGTAAGAAAGAGTTATGGCTATAACAAACCTGTTCTTGGTAT
>CACVAR010000040.1 GCA_902727905.1 uncultured Sulfurovum sp.
GGTTCAGTGGATGGGTTTGTTGAAGCAACGAATTGGTTTTATGATAAAAGTAGAAAGCCATTAAGATAAGTTTTCTCATAGCAGCAATAACAGCTAATTTTTAGTCTTAGCCCTAGAGGTAAGATTTATGTAAAAGGTTTTAATCTCCTTGGAAATAATTCCCCGTCCCCTATGGGGCGAAACAATATGATAGGATGAGGTATGGAGAAACATATCTATAAAAGTCATAATAAAACATTGGGTCGTGCATCTCAAAGTAGTTGATAATTAAAACGATTAATGACAAGGTTTGCAGAATATTCAAGTCTCTCCCAAAAGATTTAGAGAACTTAATAGTTTTACGTTAAAGACGAGCTAAAACTATTCTCATTCTAAGATTAAAACGTTCAATATCTTGAGTATTACGCTTTCCAATTTCTCTAGTCTCAGGGTCTTTAATTGCACAGCCATAAGCATCCCCGTTATCAGTACAATATATCTCATATCCCTATTATACTATTTTTGATGATTTATTTTGGTTAGGTACTTATACCTTCATTCTCTTATCAACTACTTTGAGATGCACGACCAAATATTCAAGTATATTATCTCAATATTTCTGATTGTTTTAATGCTTTAGGGTGTTTCGATTTACCCTTAAATCCTTTAGAAGTATTTTATCTCTTTTACCTCTATTTTGATGATGAAGGTGTAATTACTAGCACACCTTCATCATCCAGAAATAGCACAACAAAGGTAAGAGAAGAAACTTCAAAATCATATTATGTTATTTATTGTTTTAATAAATTAAATATTATTTAAATATATTAAATAGAAACAAAAGTTAAAATATAAACAATAATTATGATAACTTTTGTTATCATTTTATGATTTATTAAAAGAGGATAGAGATGGAGAGAGGGTTACTATCACGAGCAAAAGAAATATTTCAATTAGAATCAGAGGCTATTAATAATCTCTCTTTTTTGCTAACAGAAGATTTTGAAGATACTGTTAAAACTATTTTACATTCAAAAGGTCGTTTGGTTATTTCAGGCATGGGTAAGTCTGGGCATATTGGAGTTAAAATCTCAGCTACGCTTGCAAGTACAGGAACACCCAGTTTTTTTATGCATCCAGCTGAAGCAATGCACGGTGATCTGGGAATGCTAACAAAAGATGACATTGTATTGGCGATTTCAAATTCAGGAGAGAGTGAAGAGATTTTAAGGATTATTCCTCTCATTAAAAGAATGGGAATTACATTAATTGGTATGTCAGGAAAGAAAGACTCAACTTTAGTAATGGCTTCAGATTATTTTTTAAATATTGCTGTTAAAAAAGAAGCTTGCCCTCTACAACTTGCTCCAACTACTTCAACCACAGCGACACTTGTTATGGGAGATGCACTTGCCATTGCTATTATGGAGGAGAGAGGTTTTAAAGCTGAAGATTTTGCCATGTATCATCCTGGTGGTAGTTTAGGACGTAAACTTTTAACCAAAGTAAGTGACATCATGTCCTCAAAAGCACTGCCAATTGTCCAAGCTGAAAGTTCTTTTCAAGAAATCATCCAAACCATGACGCAAGGAAAACTGGGTTTAGCCATCGTCATGAAAGAGGGGTGTCTCATTGGTGTCATCAGTGATGGTGACTTAAGACGTGCTTTAGAGCGAAATGACAAACCTCGTTTTGAATTTTTAGCAAAAGAAATCATGACATCTTCTCCAAAGACCATCCATGAAAATGCTATGGCAGATGAAGCTGAACAATTTATGTTAAAGCATAAGATTAATGACTTGGTGGTTGTTAATGACGAGCATAACGTTCTTGGGGTTGTTCAGATTTTTGATATGGGGAGGGTATCTTGAGTAGAAGCTCTTATTTTACTTAAAATATTTAAACCAGTAAGTTTTATTATCTAATACTAGAAAAAGGAAAAAAATGTTCAACAATAAAAATATACTAATAACAGGAGGGACAGGAAGTTTTGGAAAAAAATATACTGAAATTATCCTGTCTAAATATAAACCAAATAAAATTATTATTTATAGCAGAGATGAATTAAAACAATATGAAATGGGGCAAATGTATAATGCACCATGTATGAGATATTTTATTGGAGATGTTAGAGATGAAGCTAGAATGACTGAAGCAATGGATGGTGTTGATTTTGTTATACATGCAGCAGCATTAAAGCATGTACCTGTAGCAGAGTATAATCCAATGGAATGTATTAAGACTAATATTACTGGAGCTGAAAATGTTATTAAAGCTGCTCTTAAAAATAATGTAGAGAAGGTAGTAGCTCTTTCAACGGATAAAGCATCAGGACCGATAAATCTATATGGGGCTACTAAGTTAGCGTCTGATAAACTTTTTGTAGCAGCGAATAATATAGTTGGTAGTAGAAGAACAAAATTCTCAGTAGTAAGATATGGGAATGTTGTGGGAAGTCGTGGCTCAGTTGTACCTTTTTTCAAACAGTTGATGGCTAATGGAGCAACGGAGTTACCCATTACTGATGGAGATATGACAAGGTTTTTAATTACATTAGAAGATGGTGTAAAATTTGTTTTAAATAATTTTAAAAGAATGCATGGTGGTGAAATTTTTATCCCTAAAATACCATCAATGAAAATGACAGATTTGGCAAAAGCACTTGCTCCAAATTTAGCTCATAAAGTCATAGGTATTAGACCAGGAGAAAAAATGCATGAAGTTATGATAACAGAAAATGATACGGTAGTAGAGTTTGATAATCACTATGTTATAACACCAACCATACAATTCGCTCATAAAGTACAATATGTGACTAATGCACTAGGAGAAACAGGAAAAGAAATTGGTATTGGTCTTGAATATAACTCCCTAAACAATACAGAGTGGTTAACAAAGGAAGAGTTCTTAGTTATGGAAGCGAACTCTTAAAATGAATTTTATACCTTATGGAAAACAGTTATTGGACAAGGACGATATAGATGCTGTTGTTCAAACGCTTAATTCAGACTATTTAACAACTGGTCCAAAAGTTATAGCCTTTGAAGATGCATTGAGTGAGTATTGTAATGTTACATTTACTATAGCAGTTGCGAATGGTACAGCTGCTTTACATTTGGCTTCTTTAGTTTTGTTAAATAAAGGGGACAAGGTTTTAACAACTCCAAATTCATTTCTGGCTACTTCAAATGCAATATTATATGCAGAGGCAGTACCTGTTTTTATTGATATCTCTGAAGATGGCAACATTGATCTTGACTTATGTGAAGAAGCATTAAAGAAAGATAGTTCTATAAAAGCTATTTATGCAGTTGCTTTTTCTGGTCGGATGCTAGATCAAGTAAAATTAAAATATCTTAAAAAGACTTATAATGTTAGTATTTTAGAAGATTGTGCTCATGCCATTGGTGCAAAAGATGGAACTATAAAAGCAGCTTCATGTATTAATTCAGATGTCTCTATACTTTCATTTCATCCTGTTAAGCACATGACAACGGGTGAAGGTGGAGCTATTACTACTAACTCTAAAGAACTTTATGAAAAAATGCTTATACTTAGAGGACATGGTATGGTAAAAACTTCTGAGATGAAACCATGGGAATATGAGATGAGAGAGCTAGGCTTTAACTATCGTATTACTGATATGCAGTGTGCGTTAGGATTATCTCAACTTTCAAAATTAGATAGTTTTATAAAGAGACGTATAGAGCTAGTAAAAGCTTATGATAAGGCTTTTGAGGGAACTATAGTAAATTCTCTTTATACTTATGATGGAAAGTCATCATATCATCTTTATGTTGTTTTAGTTGACTTTAGTACTTTAAGTATTACAAAAGAACACTTGTTTAATGAGTTACGTGAAAAGGACATAGGTATTCAACTACATTATATTCCTATTAATAAACAACCTTACTATAAATCTTTAGGTTATGGAGATGAAATTACTCCGATAATGAACAAGTATTATGAAGAGTGCTTTTCTTTACCTATGTTTCCAAAGCTTAGAAATGAAGAACAAGAGTATATTATAAAAACTCTCTTTCAGGTTTTAAATGGTCAATTAAAATGAAATATATAAATTTTAAAGGTGATAGGCTTGCAAAATTATCTCTAGGTACTGTTCAGTTTGGTTTAAACTATGGTATAGCTAATAATGAAGGTCAACCTACACAAAAAACTGTTAATGGAATAATTGATTATGTTTATACTCAAAATATTAATTGTTTTGATACTGCACAAGCTTATGGTAATTCTGAAGAAGTTTTAGGAATATCTTTAAAAGAGAAACAAAAGTCGTTAATTATGTCTAAACTAAAATCAAACTTATTTAGAGAAGATTTTGATAAAAGTATATCTAAATCATTAGCTAATCTTCAAACTAACTCACTGTATGCACTTTTGCTTCATGATAGTGATTTACTTTACAATTGGCTGGAAGAAGACACTCTTATAGTAAATAAATTAATAAAGAGTGGAAAAATAAAATATTTTGGTGTTTCAATTTATACTTCTGAAGATTTTCAATTAGCGATTGAAAATAATAACATTAAAGTGATTCAAATACCTTTTAATCTATTTGATCAGAGAGCTATAAGAGAACAGTGGTTTAAAAAAGCGAAGGAAAGTAATAAATTAATTGTTATTCGAAGCGTCTTCCTTCAAGGTTTATTATTAATGGATATAGAAAAAATTCCAAACAATTTATTATCTGCTAAAAAATTTATTAAAGATATTGACTCTTTAAGTAATGAATTAAACCTAAGTAAAAATGAGTTAGCGTTAAACTTTGTTGATTCTATAGCAAAAGACGCTTTAATTCTTTTTGGTTGTGATAATCTTAATCAAGCTAAAGAGAATATAGTAAATTACACTAAAATGGAATCATTTGATGAAATAACATTATCAATAATTTCTGAAAAATTTACTGGGATAGATGAAAATATCTATAATCCAGCAAAGTGGTGATATGAATTCTATTTACTCAATAAAAGGCAAAGTTATAATCCTTACAGGAGCAACAGGCTATTTAGGCTCTAAGATGGTAGAACATTTAACTTTAGCAGGTGCAAAAGTTATGATTTTAGCTACAAACTTAAATAAATCTAAGTCCTTATGTCAGGAGTTAGCTATACCAGAAAATCAAGCATTCGAAATAGATGTATCAGATAAAGGTTCTGTAAAGTCATGCTTTAAAATGATTTATAATAGATTTGGAAAAATTGATGTCTTAATTAATAATGCCTATTTTGGTGTTGCTAAAACGTATAACTCTTACAGTAAAGAGGAATGGCATAAAAGTTTTGATGGCACAGTTATTTCTATGGATACAGCCATTCAAGAAGTATTACCTTATATGAAAAAAAATATTTACAGCAGTATTATCAATATTTCATCCATGTATGGAATGGTCTGTCCAAACCCTGAAATTTATCCAAGTGAAGATGCCATAAATCCATTAAGTTATGGAGTAGGTAAAGCAGGGGTAATTCAATATACAAAATATTTAGCAATGAGTTTGGCAAAATACAATATATCAGTAAATACTATTAGTTATGGTC
This sequence comes from uncultured Sulfurovum sp., assembly GCA_902727905.1. Taxonomy (GTDB): domain Bacteria; phylum Campylobacterota; class Campylobacteria; order Campylobacterales; family Sulfurovaceae; genus UBA1140. The sequence goes on from CACVAR010000040.1 coordinate 5,538, forward strand.
CCTTCCCCAATACAGATATTGTTAAAGATGAAACCTTTTTAAAAAATTTAGCAAATAAAACTTTTGTAAAACGAATAGGAAAACCAGAAGAAGTCACTTCGGCAGTTTACTTTCTGTCATTAAATGAGAGTAGTTTTATTACAGGTCAGAATATAGTTGTTGATGGTGGATGGACAAGCTGGTAAGTATGAAATTAAAAATTTAAAGGGAAGAAATGACAAAAATAAATAAAAGAGAAGAATTACTGATTTTATACGGAACAGATTCTTTGGCAAATCCTAGAATATGGAATATACATCAAGAGGATGGTCAAAATGAACAGTTGGCTGTAGACTTTATGGATACATATCCGATGTTAGTAGAAAAAAAAGTTAAAAAACTTTTTAACAGAGATGATGTTACAAGTAATATATATGCCAATAGAGGAAGTGGCTATGGTATGCTTGTTGTCCGTTCAGCAGATTTCTTCCATTTTTATTTTCCAAAAGGAAATTTCGCTGATTTAACTATTTTTCAAGCAGGAATTTCAGAATGTTGGTTAAAAGATGATGGGAACCCTAGGGTCTCAACAGAAGTTTTTGAAGAAAATGTAAAAAAAATAATTGACCATAAGAAAAGGCATAACCCAGATAGTCCATCAATCTTTATTAGTATAATGCCAACAACAAAAAAATATCAAGAACGACAACCGAAACAAAATAAGCTTATTTCAGAATGGAATAATATTATAAAAGATAACTTGATAGAAAACTGTTACTATGTAGACATAGAAGATTTTTTTTATAAAAATGAAAATTTACAAGAAACGATGGTACATCCTGATGGCCATCATTTAAATTTGGATGGACACGAAATATATGCAAATTTAATCATTGAAACAATTAAACGTATTCCATAAAAATAAAATTTAGGAAAAATAGAATGTATAATATTTTAGAGATAGCAAATACCCATGGTGGTGATGTGAAATATGTCTTTAAGCTTTTAAAAGAATTTCAAGTTTTTGATAAGAGTAATGGTTTTGGTATTAAATTTCAACCTTTTAAGTATGATGAAAGTGCATTAGAAGATTTTAGTTATTATGAAATTTATAAAGAACTTTTTATTTGTAGTGATGATTGGTCAAGTATTTTAGATGAGGCATATAAAACAAAGGATATTTGGATTGACTTATTTGACTCTTATGGTATTAGTATATTTATAGAAAATATTGATAAAGTCTATGGTATTAAATTACAAACTTCAGTACTAGAAAATAATATCATATTTTCAAGTTTACAAAATTGTGACTTAAGAAATAAAAAACTTATTCTAAATATTGCAGGTAGAAGTAAAGAAGAGATTGACTCACTTCTCCAAAAGTATCTTTCATTGGATGTTGGTGAAATTTTGTTTGAAGTAGGGTTTCAGTCTTTTCCGACTAAACTTGAGGATGCAGGTCTTTCTAAAGTACTATATTTAAAAAAGAAATATAGTAACAGGTTGGTGTTTGCAGATCATAATGATGGGGAGAGTGAGGATGCAAAGTTATTACCATTGATTGCTTCAATGTTAGGTGCAGATTATATAGAAAAGCATATTATGCATTCCTCTCTTGAAACAAAATACGATTTTAATTCAAGTATCACTTATAAGACTTTTCAAGATTTTCTCCAGTTACAAGAAAAGTACCTTCCTTTATTAAAAAGTCCTTTTATTTCTAAACCAGAATTGGACTATCTTAATAAAACATATCAAGTTCCTGTATTGAATAAGAATAAGGGAGCATATACTTTATTAGATGTACAAAATGATATAAAATATAGAAGATCAGATAAAATAGGGCTTCATACTAAAGCACTCATAGAGTTAACAAGTAATTACTATTTGTTAAATAAAAATAAGAAAGAAAATGATACACTAAAAAAAGAAGATTTTAAGAAAGTAAATATTGCTGCAATTATTGCTTGTAGACTTAAATCTACACGATTACCTAAAAAAGCTCTTTTAAATATTGGGACATTAAGTTCTATTGAATTATGTATTAAGAATACACTTAAGTTTAATAACTTAAATCATGTCATATTAGCCACATCGACTATTGAGCAGGATGCAGAACTAGAAGATTATACTTATTCAGACAATGTTATTTTTCATAAAGGACATCCAGATGATGTAATAGAAAGATATTTGGATGTTATAGATGATTTAAAAGTTGATGTGTTTGTAAGATTGACAGGTGATAATGCTTTTATAAGTTCTGAAATTTTTGATTATTTATTAAAGAGTCATTTTGAGAATGGTGCTGATTATACAACGGCAAAAGAGGCAGCTGTTGGAACTAATCTTGAGATTATTAATGCTTCTGCATTAAGAAAAGTAAAAGAGTATTTTCCTTTTGCAGAACATTCTGAATATATGTCTTGGTACTTTCATAATAATCCAGAATATTTTAATATCAATTTTATTGATTTACCAGAACACTTAGTTAGAGAATATAGATTGACACTAGATTATCCAGAAGACTTAGAAATGTTTAATAAAATCGAAGACTACTTTTCCTCTAATAGTTTAGAATTTTCATTATCTAGACTATTTTTATTTTTAGATAATAATCGAGATATTGCAAATATTAATTCACACTTAGTACCAAAATATGAATCAAATAAAGACTTAATTGCAATGCTTGATAAAGAGACAAAAATACAAGAATGAAAAATAAAAATATTTTATTTAGGGCTAATTCTTCTTTTGATATAGGAACAGGACATATAATGCGAGACTTAGTTCTTGCAAAAAAATATTCTAATGCCCATATTATATTTGCAACTGAAAATTTAGATGGAAATATAAATCATAAAATTATAGAAGATGGCTATAAGGTTCATCTTTTGAACTCTAATAATATTGAGGAATTAGCAAAATATATTTTGGATAAACATATAAATTTACTTATTATTGATAATTATTCTATTGATTATAATTTTGAAAAAGAATTAAAAGAAAAAACTAATGTTGAAATACTTAGTTTTGATGATACTTATGAAAAACACTATTGTGATAGTTTACTTAATCACAATATTTATGGAGACATAAGTAAGTATGAAGACTTAGTTCCTGAAAACTGTACAGTTCAATGTGGAATTCAATATACCCTTCTACGAGACGAATTTTTGAATTTGAATATTCAAAAGAAAAGTATAGAAAAAAATGATAAGTTAAAAGTATTTATAGCCATGGGTGGAGCAGATTCAAAAAATATGAATATACATATTTTAGAAGAAATTAAAAAATTAAATTTAAATATTGAACTAGTAACAACTAGGGCTAATACAAACTTACGCCTACTAGAAGAATATATTTATAGTAAAACAAATATTACTTTACATATAGATTCAAAAAATATTGCTGACATTATTAAAGGTTGTGATATAGCAATAGTAACACCAAGCGTCATGGTAAATGAAATTATCTTTTTTCAAATGCCATTTATTAGTATAATGGTAACAGATAATCAAAAATATATGCATGCCTTTTTAAAGAAAAAAGAAATTCCATGTTTGAAAAATACGGAATTAAAATATTTAAATGAGTATATAGAAAAACTTTATAATCCTAAGGATTATAATAATCAAGTTGAGATAATTAAAAATATAATTAATGAAAGCCTTTTTATAAAGGATAACTGAACCCCAAAGAAAAAAGGCAAAAAAACAATAGTATCTTAACAATAAGTTATGAAAGAACAAGTCCAAGAGCAAACTCTTTGGCAAGTTTGATTCTTTA
>CACVAR010000041.1 GCA_902727905.1 uncultured Sulfurovum sp.
TGATGAAAAGGGGATTATTTCGGGGATGATGCATGGTGAGAGGAAAGAAAAATAAATTGTAGATTCCGTGTTAAAAAAGCTAAAAGAAACAGCTTTTTTTCGATTTAGATTTTAGCGAACAAAGGCTGATAAGGCTCTTCACTTTTAAACAGAGAAAAAGCCAATAAAATGAGTTTTCTCATAGCAGCAATAACAGCTAATTTTTTAGTTTTAGCCCTAGAAGTAAGACGTTTATAAAAGGTTTTAATTCTATCATTATGTTGAATGGTACATAATGTTGGTAAGTAAAGAATGTTTCTTAACTGTTGCCCACCATGTTTAGATATTTTTTGTTTACCTCTAAAAGTTCCAGAGTCTCTCATAACTGGGTCAAGACCTAAAAGAGCTGTCATCTCTTTAGTATCACAATAATTCAAAATCAAATTAAGATTAAGTATAATGATAGAAAAAGAGCCATGAAAACATTATTAACGAGGTTTAAAGAGTTACCTGGTTATAGAAAGTATAAAATAGCGAAATACAATGTGGGGGAGGTAGGCATTGACTATCACAGCTGATAATGGGAAAGTACCCCAAGGGCATTTACTACGGGTAGTTCGCTAAACATGAAGCCATTGCCAAAGCACTTGATTCTGACTTCTATTTTTGTCATCCTTACTCCTCTTGGGAAAGAGGTTTAAATGAAAACACCAATGGTTTAATTCGTCAATTCTTTCCTAAAGGCTGTGAATTTATCTCTATCACGGATGAACAGGTTTTAGCTGTTCAAAATAACCTAAGTTTTAGACCTAGAAAAACTCTTGGCTTCAAAACTCCTAATGAAATTTTTCATGCTACAATTACAGTCAACAGTAAATCGGCTTAGGTGTGTTGCACTTGTTGGTTGAATGTAAGCTTTGAGTATACTTTTAAACTCTTTTGTAATATCATCAAGAGAGTTCAACTCTCCTGATGTAATTTGTTTTTTTAACTTTTAATGGTTTCTTATAGCCATCTAGTTTACGGTCTCGATAAAATCGAACCTATATTAATAATTTCCCAGCCAAAAATCCACTAGCAAAAGACCATTGTAAATTATACCCTCCACATGGACCATCTAGGTTCATGACTTCTCCACAAAAATAAAGCCCTTTCATCTTTTTACTTTGCATGGTGTTAGGGTCTATCTCTTTCAATGAAACACCTCCACGAGTAATCATCGCAAGTTTAAATCCATCATGACCATTAATTGTTAGGGGTGTCCACACTAAGAGTTTAATAAGTTTATCACGTGAAATACCTGAGAGTTTTTTTAGTGTTAGATTATTCTCTTTAATATTTGCAAGTTTACAGAGTTCAATACTTACTGATTCTGGTAATAGAGTTTTAACAAGTTCTAACGTTGAGATATGAGGATTCTCTTTTTGTAACTTTTTAAAGTGTTCACGAATATCTTCTTCATTCATACCTTTAGTAAGACTCATTAAGATAGGAACTTCATCAAATTTCGCTAGTAGAGGGGTGATTTCTCTTGAAAAGTCTAATACTACTGGTCCTCGTATACCATTTTTTGTAAATATTAAATCTCCTTTGGCATGAAGCTTTTTATATTTCTTAATATCAACACGTATCTCAACTTTGGCTATGGTATCTGCACGACAGTTTGCTCCCCATAACTCTTTGGTTTTAAGAGGCATCATGGCTGGATGGATGTCAGTCACTTTATGACCTACAGACTTAGCTAAAGGATAGCCATCTCCCTCTGCTCCTAGAACAGGGTAACCCATACCACC
>CACVAR010000042.1 GCA_902727905.1 uncultured Sulfurovum sp.
AACTCACCATCCCCTCACGAATAATCTCACCAACAGTCATACGTGGATTAAGTGCTGAATAAGGGTCTTGAAATACAATCTGCACTTTCCGTCTATAACTTAAAAGTTCTTTTTGAGAAAGTTTCGTCAAATCAACTCCATCGAAAAATATACTTCCCTCTGTGGTCTCAATTAAACCTAAAATAGAAGTTCCAATGGTACTTTTACCTGAACCAGACTCACCTACCAAAGCTAAAGTCTTACCCCTTGGAATACTCAATGAAATACCATCTACAGCTTTAGTATGCCCTACTGTCCGTTTAAAAAAACCTTTTTTAATGGGAAAATGAACTTTTAAATCTTTGATTTCAAGTAAAGTATTAGCCATATTATCAGAGGCTCTAAATGCTTTAGAGGGTAAAGCATCTTTCAACAGACTCTGACTATAAGGGTGTGTAGGATTTCTAAAAAACGCATCTTTTTTAGATGTCTCCAAAATCTCACCATGTCGCATAACAGCTACAGTATCTGCCATCTGTGCCACCACACCCATGTCATGGGTAATAAACAAAATAGAAAGTGAACGTTTTTGCTGAATCTCTTTTAACAATGCCAAAACTTGTGCTTGAATAGTCACATCCAAAGCAGTCGTTGGCTCATCAGCAATCAAGAGTTCAGGTTCACACGCCAATGCCATAGATATCATAACCCTCTGTTTTTGACCACCTGAAAGCTGATGAGGGTACCAACTATACCGTCTCCTTGCATCTTTTAAACCAACTTCTTCAAAAAGTTCCACCACTTTTGCTTGAATCTTTTTTTCATCCAAATCAAGATGCAAACGAATAACTTCTGCTACCTGTTCACCAATGGTCATAACAGGGTTCAAAGCTGTCATAGGCTCTTGAAATATCATCGCTATCTTACGACCACGTACCTTTTGCATCTCAAACTCCGAAATAGAAAAGAGGGAACTATCATTCAGTAAAATATCACCTGAAGTAACTTTAAGTGCCTCAGGAAGTAGTCGTATAATGGCTAAAGAAGTTAAAGATTTTCCAGAACCTGATTCACCTACTAGAGCGAAGATTTCACCTTCTTTGATTCCAAAAGAGATTGAGTTTATTAATAAACTTTCATTTACTTTAACACTTAGGTTACTTACGGTTAGTATATTCACTTAATTATCCTCACATTCATCATTAGTCATTAACTCTAAAATTAACTCAATCTTTAAAAACATAGGCAAAGGCTTATCCTTTTTTATAGCAACAAATCCAAGGTTTTTATAAAAAGAGACAGCATCTTCTTCTGCTAATAAGTAAACACCTGCACATCCTGCTAGTTTTGATACTTGACAAACTTTCAACAAAGCATCTCTCAAAAGTCTTTTTCCTATCCCCTGTCCTTGTAAAGATTTATCCACACCTAACATACTAAGTTTCACCACAGGAACAATAGGAGGTAATCCTGATGGCTTATTATCTAATTCAAAATCATCTCGTGCGATCGACAAAGTATCCAAAGTATAAAATCCAATAAAATGTTCATTATCTTCTACAGCTAAAAGTACATAAGCTTGACTCAGATGCTGTTTCACTCGTTTTTTTAGTGATTTTTGAACAAATTTATTTATCATTTCATTATTGCAATCAAATTTTTTTATCGTTGTATAATTCTTTGAAAGATTAAACTTTTCTAGTTTAAATTTACTCATTTATCCCCTTCTTATGACAAATAAGAAACTCTTGTCTCACTGTTTTTTTATAATCATCTATCAAAGTAATAAGTTTATCTAAATCATCATCTATCCCCATTATATTAGCTTTATAGCTATAATGTTGATAATATAAATCACTCTGCCCCTTATTCAATAAATCTTCAATATTTGAGGGTATAAAGAATCTTTTATTGGCTTTTACTCTCGGTAAAATTTCACTTTTATAAATACTAATTCCTGCAAAGTCAAAATCTCCATAATGAAGATAATTATTTTCAATTTTTTCCAACCAATGAAGCATAAACTTATTTCTATAGATAAAAACTTTCTTTTGTTTCATATTAGAAAAGTACTCTATTTGTTGCAGTATAAAAAGTAAGTTTTCTGTATTTTCTATGCCAACAACCAATATCTCTTTAGATATCTCTAATCTACAAGACTTACTAATAAACATGGCACTACCATTTAAATTATTAAGTTTTGTTATTTGTCCATCTATTGAAATCTCTATATTATCATAACTTGAAATATACATACCATCAAAAGGGTTGATACTTTTTGCTTTATCATCTAGTGATACAGTTAACATCTCGCCTCTTGTTGCCATTGGATTTTGTAAATTGAATAAATATCCATCCAAATCTACAATATTAAATTTAGTTTTTATATAAAGATTAAAACTTGAACTATTTACTAAAACAATTTCAAATCTACTTCTTGACAACTGTTTTCTTTTAATTCCTCCGTTGCTTAACATTGGTTCTAAAAGATTGGAAAATTTATTAAACTGTCCACCTGTTATTTGATTATTATCTCTAAGAGTAATCAATGTTTTTACAAATCCTTGGCTAATATTCATAGATTCTCTTCTTCATCTACACGATAAATAATTTTTGTGGCAACGGTTATCTTATGCTTTTTTTCACCAATTTTTCGTAACTTATAATGGTTTTTAAATGAAGATACCAGCATTTCAGAAGGCATACCATTGACAAAATAAATACCCAATGCATTCGTAAAATCAATAACCTCCTTAAAATAAAGAGGAGAAAGCTTTCCTATCTCATCAACCAAACAGTGTATATCTACCTCATCTTTAATACTCTCTTTTTTTGTTAAAGATAAAAGAGAAACATAAATCAAAATTTTGACAATGACATCTGTACCTTCTGAACCTATTCCATTAAGCGTACTTTGCCATCTGCTTTCATTATTATTTTCAGATACTTTAAACTCTATCTCGAAACACTCATCTAAAGAGAGTGAATTCTTATTATGGCTTTCTATACTTTGACTTAATGATTTAAAAACCTTCATCATTTCCATATCAGCTTTTTTCTCTTTATCTGTTCGTTCATTATTTATCTGTGCAAACAAACCCTCTCCAAGACTTTCATCATAATCCATACCATAATCATCATGAATCTTTTTTAATTTTGCCAAATCAAGGAGTATCCTATTTTCACTCTCTTGTAAGCGAATATCAATTTCATCGATAACACTAATACCACTTAAATCATTAATTCCTTTTCTTATTTTACTAAGTTGTCTATTGATATTTCCCGTATGTTTTTGAATATCTTCTATCTCTCTAGTCAACTGCCTTGTTGCTCGTTTGAATAAAGAAATCGTCTCTTTAATTAACTCTTCAATCTTTTTTTCATTTAAAAATCTTTCGATATCAGCACCTACGCGTAAGAACTCTTCTATAGTGTTATCTCTATTTGGTATTAAATTTAACAACTCTGGTCTATCTATCTTTTTAAAGAGTTTACCAACATTCTCTATTAGGTTATCCTTGCACGTATAAATAGTTTGCATTAAAGAAGAACGATGTATCTGATACTCATTAATAGTTGTTGTTAAATAAGATTCATCAGTAGAACTACTTTGATCTTTTTTTAGTATATCTATTCTCTCTAATAAACCTCTCTCTGTATCTTTAAGTTGCTTTACAAATTTTAACTCATCAATATAACCCTCATTAGTCTTTTTATACCCATCATTTCTGGTGCTAATAGCTTCTATATCACTACTAATCACTTTTATAGCTTTATCATATATCTCTTTTTCTTGACGAATAATCTTCTTAATATTTATTAATTCCTCTTGCCAAATACCGAGCTTATCTATTTTAGGTTTTTGACTAAATTTGTATATATTAATCTCTTTTTCATAACCTTTATACTCTACAATTTTCTTTTTTAGTTTCTTAATATCTGACGCTAACTTATCTAATCCTTCTTGGCTAATCCCTTCATTTTTGAGCATCTCTTTTTTTCTAATGTCTATAGAATATATTGCATTATCACAAAGTTTTGAAAGCTTTACTTTTTTAGCATTTGACTCACGTATTTTAAAATCTTTTTTATGCTCTTCCTCTTTTTCAAAAAGTTCGTATTTTTTAGCTATTTCACTCTTTAATACTTCTTTCTTATTATCAATCTCAATTAATTTGTCTTGATACGCTTGAATACTTTTATTAACCTCTTCAATTTCATCAAGCAGTAAGCTTTCTTGTTTTTCTTTTTCAATTTTAGCTTTTTGAATGATGCTTTTTAACTTCTCTTCTTCTATTGAAATTTGACTTTTTAAAAGAGGCATTTTTTTATCAAGTTCACTCTTTTCTCTATATTTCTCAGCTCTTGCTTTCTCTATTTTATCTATTGCTTTTTTTGACTCTTTCTCTATAAGTAAAATCAATGACTCTTTCTCTTTTAATAATCTTAAGCTATCATCTTTGAAAGTTTTCAATTCCTCTTTTAGCTCATCTAAGCTCCCACTCAATGAAACATCAATCTCTATACCGTACAAAGTATTACTTTTATTGATGACTCTAGGGCTTAAATCCCTTGCTATTAAAATGTCATCTTTAACTATTGAAAAAATCTGATTTTTATGAGCCACATTATTCCTATCTAAAAAAGCGATAAACGAATCAGGGTGAAAATCAATTTTACTATTTAAAAGAGATATATTCTCTTCTATTTTAGCTATTTCAACATTTTGCTTTAAATTAATATTATCTATTTTATGTGCTGTCTCTTTATTCATCGAATCAACTTGTGTTTGAAGAGAAGATATTTGCTCTTCCAAAAGCTTAGAAGAAGATAGTGACTCTGTTTGTTTATTTTTTAAAGATACTAAACTTTCTTTTGTATTTAATATTTCATCTTCATAAATCTTGGTATGTTGCACTTTTACTAATGCTTCTTTTTTTCTTTGATATAACTCTCTGTACTTATTTTGCTGAGAGACTATTTTGATCTTATCTTCTTCATACTCTTTACTTCTATCTTCAAACTCTTGCTCTTTAGTTTCTCTCAGTATGCTTTGCTCTTTCAAAAACATTGCATCATGTGTATTGATTTCTTCTTTTTCTTTGTTTTCTAATTCTCTTTTTTTATTATTCTGTAATAAAACTTCATTATCAAATGCTTTAACTCTATCTTCTGCTTTTCCAACAAGAATCTCTTTTGCTTTTTGTATCGATAAAACATTTGTTTCTAAACTTTCTATTTCACTATATTTAAGTAATTTCTCTTCAATATGCTTTTCATGGTACTCCTTAACATATTCGTTCGCTTCTTCTATATCTTTGTCTAAAATACCTTTATCAATTTTTAACTTTTCAGATTTTTCTGAAAAGTTTGTTTCTAACAATTCTCTCTCATTACTTTTTAAACCAAAAGAACTTTGTAATTCACCCATTTTACTAGATAATGTCTCTTGTTCTCCAACAATAAAATACTCTCTAGCAATCATATTTAAGAGGTATATATCTTGCTGTTCATTCAAGCCAATATAATCATTTTTACTTTTTGCAATAGATTCTGAAATCCCCATATATTTACTAAACTGTTCTATACTCTCTTGCTTGTCTAAAAATTTATCAATACTATTTTTTACTATCTCTAATTGAACAGAAGGTCTATCCATCTCATCAATATTTGAAACCAATAATGCTTTAATAGAATCTGCATCAATTTTATGATTTAAAAATATATTTTTTATGGTATTACCAATATGTAGATATTCAGCATTTGCATTATAAAGAGCATATTTTTCTAAATCACTTTTTTTCGTTCTTCCTTCCTGCCCATAAATAATCTTCTGAAATTGTTCAGCACCTACAAATGTATCACTCTCATTTATAGATACTTTTCTAAAATTCATCATCACCATGTCAGGCTCTAAGGTCTCACCATCCACATAAAATATCTTTTTTAAATCTATCTCTCTATAATTATCTATGGCAAAAAATCTAAATCTTAACTTTTTTGTTTTAAAGACCAATACATAATTTCTACCATATTGATTTATATATTCATACAAAAGATACGATTGAGGATAAGGGAAATAATAATCAAGAAATGATGTCTTATTTGCATCTATTCCAAAGTCTGCTCGTTTTAAACTGGGATTATAGAAAAAAAGCACTGCTCTTAAAAAAGTTGATTTTCCTGCACCATTTGCTCCACTTAAAAGTACATTCCCATCTATATCTATGGTTGAAAAAGTGTAGTCTCCACTGTTTATCAAAGTAACACTTTTTAATTTATTTCTCATCATTAATCTCTTTTATTCTATCAATAAAATTTTCTAAATACAAATAAGAGTCTACAATCTTATAAATATGCCTATACTCATCCATAACCTCTGCATAGCCCATTTTAACAAACTCTTTGATAATTGAATCACAAGCATCAATATCACTCATTTTTGCCTGTTGTCGTTTCATTTTAGTTAATCTTTCTTTCAATGAAAGGTTCTTTTCAAGGCTTAAAGCCATCTCTTTGACGGAAACCTTTGTTCCTACACCAAAACTATTATCATAAACCAACATAAATTCGACAAACGTTATCATTTTTAAAAAATTCTTTATCTTCTTATCAAAATAATCTGATGAAGGCTGCTCATCCTTCGAAAAAAAGAAATAACCTGCTCCCCTCTCTAAACGATACCCCAAGTTTATAAAGTAATCTGCTAAATAAACTTCATTCTTTTCACATACTAAATACAAAGATTTTATTTTTCGGTCTACCGAAGATTCACAAATAAACTTTCCTAAAGAGAGAATATCAAATACTTCACCTATTTTTCTACCTAAATTCTTACTCATTTTAGCCTCTCTGTTCTATCTTGTTATAAATATCTAATATTTTATAGTTATCATACAATTTATATTTATCTGTGTAGTCATACTCTTGTTCAAAAAGTGTTATCATCTGAGCATATATTAATAACTTATCTTCTAAACTCATCTCTATTTGATACTGTTTATTGTCTAAAAAAGTAAATAAATCAAGACTTGTTCCCCTAAATACTCTTTGTAATGCATACTTATCTACTTCATTAGAATACTCAATAGAAGAACTCAAAAGTTCTTCCGTAATTTTAGGAGCTTTTTGAACTATTTTCTGACTTATTTCAATATCAAATATCACTCTTTTTACTCTCTCTTCAAACTCATCTTCATAATAATGTACGGCATCCAAAGAGAGTTGTGTTTTAAAGCTTTTCTCTTTAACAATAAACAGTTGTCTATATCTATCTTGCTGAATTAACTCTTCAATATCTGTTTTTTGTTTAATCTCCTGATTTTTAATCATTTCACGAAGTTTTAAAACCTTTTCAAAGAAAGCTTTTTTTTCTTGAGACTTATTAATGTAGTCAATAACGATTTGCTGAAGTTCTACCAATGAAATTCTCAACTCCCTAAGTGTATTACTCAGCTGATAAAATACTTGTAATATCTCTTTATTATGAGACTTTTTAAAAAACTCCAACTCCCTTATGATAATATAGTCAACTTCTTTTTCAGCAGAAATAAGTTCTTCAATCTTTTTTCTATATCGATTAAGTTCAATAATTTTTTCAATATAATTTGTTTGCGTTGTATACTCTAATGTCACTCTCTCACTAATCACTTTAAAACCCATCATAATGGTTTTATTGATTCGTAAAAGTGTTCGCTTAATCTCTCGAAGATACTCTTTTTGCTTATGTATTAAATCTCTATTTTTGTAATCAGAGATTTTATTTTTTAAATATTCTAAATCTTCATTAACTACTTGAATTTCCACCCGTCTATTGGTTTCTAACATGTTTTCTAAAAATGAAATCAATACATCATTTAAAACAAAAGGTTCCTCTTCTGATTCAAGAATACCGACGTTAACAAAATATTCTATCTTTTCTGAAAAATTTATATCAGAAGCTATATCATTCAAATAAACATCTCTATCTCTCTTTTCAAAAAGCTCTTCAATAAGTATCTTATTTCTATTTAAAACAGTTAGGAACTCTTTTGTATTTCCTATCATTTTATGTATACCTTTTTATCATCTATTCTTAGCCTATAAATTATAGTTGCTTAAGCAGTAATTGTCAATATTTAATATAAAAATGCTACAATATCCGTACATTAACCGTATAAGGAGAACTAATGTTGTCTACCATAGATTTAAAAGATGCTCGAATAGAATTCAAAACATCTAAAGATATTAAAACACTGCTCCAAGAAGCTGCAAACTCTTTAGGCATGGATCTAAGTAGCTTTCTTGTTTCAACAGCAATACAAAGAGCCAAAGAAGTCATCAAAGAAGACAACATCTTAACCCTTTCTAAAGAAGAGTGGAAGAACTTTCAAAGCATTCTTGATACACCAAAAAAACCAACCAAAGCATTAAACGATTTAATGAATTTAGAAGGGTTTGATAAATAATCCTTCTACTACTCCATCCAATCCGTCTTTGGTAAGGACACATATTAAAATTTAAAAAAGGAAAACTCCATGAAAGCCAAACTAATTTTTAATCTTCCAGAAGACAATTATGAATATTCCCTAGCCAACTCAGCAAATGAAATGTACACTATATTACACGACCTACAACAAAAATTAAAATATGAATTAAAACATAATGATAACCTATCTTCAGATGTTGATGAATACCTAGAAAAAATGTATCATGAACTAAACCTTGAACTTTCTGAACTACCCTGTTCTAATCAGTTTTAAAGAAAAAATAGAATAAGTTCCAAAAGTTTCCAATCTCTATGCATCATTCCTTGGATCCAACACCGTCTGAATCCTATCAGAAAATAAGTTCGCTGCAAGTACTAAGATAAACATAAACACAAAAGCAGAAAACAACGACCACCAAACCATAGGCTCTCGTGCCATCTCTAGCCTTGCTTGGTTAATCATATTTCCCCAAGAGTGCATAGTTGGGTCAACACCTACCCCCACATAAGAGAGTACTGCTTCAGCCAAAACCAAACCTGAAAAATCAAGTACCACAGCAATGAGAATAATATGCATCAAGTTTGGAATAATATGCTTACGAATAATCGATAACTTACTTACTCCAAAGGCTTTTGCAGCTGTTACAAACTCAACTTGTGAAATCTTCAAAGTCTCTGCACGAAGCAGACGACAAAGCCCTGTCCATGAAGTAATACCTAAAATCAAGACCAAAAAGAGTAAACGTAAATCAGAACGCTCTT
>CACVAR010000043.1 GCA_902727905.1 uncultured Sulfurovum sp.
CTGGAACTTCGCTTCTACTTTTCTTCTCCTCAGTAATACTCGCTTTCATTCCTGCTAACAATGGAATCGCTAATATCTTAGCTGAAAAAACATGATTTTTATTAAGGTTTTTTTCTTTAGAAACAATCACAACACGAAGTTTTTCAGGAGAGTTTTGCCCTATTCTAAAAGACTCAACCGTCCGAAAGGTATGAAAAGAAATTCCTTTTGAAGAAGGTAAAACAGCACCATGAATGTCAAAAACGTACTTAGTAGCACCATCCTCAGTAGGTAGAGTAAATGAAGTTACCCTCTCTATGTCAGAAGAAAAATAGAGTTTTAACTCTCCTTGACGAATTTTGCTTTTGACAAAATTGTTCCCTGCAAACAATAAATTAGAAAAAAATAGGACTAGAAAAATTGATATTAAAAATTTATATTTTATTTTATTAAAGATATTACTCTCCGTTCATTAGTTTATTCATTAACTCTTTTACTGTAATAATTTCTTTTAATTTGTAACCATTGGTTCCCGTAAAAAAGAGTCCTGATTCAGCAATTCCATCATAAGCATCAGAAAGCCTGTCAGCAATACAATAACCAACAATTTTAGCTTCTTCACCACGATTACATGGAGCCACACAATTTGAAATACACGCCACTTTAGGGGCTGTACCTTTTAAAATGTCGGCATGTAATTGACTGTTAATTCCACGTGCTGGATAACCAACTGGTGACTTAAACAATTTAATATCATCTGCTTCAGCCTTAATAATCATCTGCTTCATCACTTCAGAAGTGTCACATTCAATTGTACCTATAAATCGTGTACCCATTTGGACGGCATCAGCACCTAAATCTAACATTTTTTGAATATCATCATGATCCCAAACACCACCAGCTGCTATAATGGGCATTGACCCCCAATTTTTTGCTTCTTCAACCACAGGAGGTAAAATCGCTTCCAATTGATTTTCAGGCATAAAACATTCATCATATTTAAAACCTTGGTGTCCACCAGAAAGAGGTCCTTCCACAATAACAGCATCAGGAAGTTTATTGTGTGTTTTTTTCCAACGTCTACAAAGAATTCTTAATGCTTTTGCTGTAGAAACAATAGGAATTAAAGCCACATCTGGATAATCTTTTACAGCTTCTGGCATGGTCAAAGGAAGACCAGCCCCTGTAATAATCATGTTAGCACCAGCTCTACATGCATCTTCAACAACTCTGTTATAGTCACTTTGTGCATAAAGCACATTGGCTGCTAATGGTTTGTCACCACAAATTTTTCTTGCTCTGTCAAAGATTTCTTGTAATGCCGTATAAGAATAGAAATTCGTTGCTTCTAAAGGACGATTTCCTTTTCCAACTGTCTTTTCTGAGAACTTTCTATCTTCATAAATACCTGTACCTACGGTAGAAATAACACCTAACCCACCTTCTAAACTAACATTTCCTGCTAGTTGATCCCATGAGATACCTACTCCCATTCCACCTTGAATGATTGGTTTATCTATGGTGTATTTTCCAATTTTGAAAGATTTAAATGCCACTACGTTACCTTTATTTTTGCAAATTTTCGTTTACCTACTTGTAAAATATACTCACCTAAGCTTAAATTCATCTTTTCATCCGAAATCTTCTCTTGGTCAATACGTACACCACCTTGCTTTATATCACGACGTGCTTGGGAGGTAGATGGCTCTATTTTAGTATCTACCAAAGCTTGGCAAATCCAAATTCCATCTTCCAGTTCAAACTCTTCTA
>CACVAR010000044.1 GCA_902727905.1 uncultured Sulfurovum sp.
CAAGATGGTTTCCTAAAAAAGAGAGAACGGCAGCATTTATTGCTGAAGATTACAAATTAAGAAAATATTTGAAAAAAGAGCTTTTCTATGCTGGTGTTTCTAACATTATCATTGAAAGAACAGCTAAAAAAGTAAGAATTACTATCGTAACTGCTAGACCTGGTATCATTATTGGTAAAAAAGGTGCAGACATTGAGAAGTTAAAAACTACTTTAAACAAAATGTTCAAAAAAGATATTTCTCTTAACATTAAAGAAGAGAAAAAAGCTCAAGCATCTGGTCAGTTAGCTGCTGAAAACGTTGCTACTCAACTTGAAAGACGTGTTGCATTTAGACGTGCAATGAAAAAAGTTATTCAAGGTGCATTAAAGTCTGGAGCAAAAGGAATTAAAGTTTCTGTATCAGGTAGACTTGGTGGAGCTGAGATGGCTAGAACTGAGTGGTACTTAGAGGGTAGAGTTCCTCTTCATACACTTAGAGCTAAAATTGATTACGGTTTTGCAGAAGCACAAACTACTTATGGAATCATTGGTATTAAAGTTTGGATCTTCAAAGGTGAAGTTCTTGCTAAAGGTATTCAAGCTGAGCCAAAAGAAGAAAAAAGAGGTGGTCGTAAACCACGTCAAAAGAGAGGTGAATAGTTATGTTAATGCCTAAAAGAACTAAATACCGTAAGGTAATGAAGGGTCGTAACAGAGGTAAATCATTTAATGGTAACAAGATTGAATTTGGTGAGTATGCACTAAAAGCAACTTCTGCTGGTAGAATTAACTCAAGACAAATTGAAGCTGCCAGAATTACCATGACACGTGAAATGAAAAGACAAGGTAAATCTTGGATTAGAGTTTTCCCAGATAAGCCTCTTACAAGAAAGCCTCTTGAAACAAGAATGGGTAAAGGTAAAGGTGCAGTTGAAGAATGGGTAATGAATATTAAGCCAGGAAGAATTGTATTTGAAGTTGCTGGTGTACCTGAAGATGTTGCACGTACTGCACTTACACTTGCTTTACACAAACTTCCATTCCAATGTAAAATTATCGCTGCGAAGGATAGTAATGAAATATACTGATATTCAAACTAAAACAGTTGAAGAATTAACAGCTATGTTAAAAGAAAAAAAGCTTGAGCTTTTTGGTCTTAAAGCAAAGCAAAAAACAATGCAACTTACTAACACTAGTGAGTTAAGAGTAGCGAAAAAAGATATCGCTAGAATTCAAACAGCTATTACAGCTGCTGCGAAGTAAGGGGTGCGAGTATGCCAAAAAGACAAATAACAGGTACTGTGATTCAAATTGCAGGTGAAAAAACAGCTACGATTGTAGTTGAGCGTAAAGTTATTCACCCAAGATACCACAAAACTGTAAAAAGATTTAAAAAGTATCTTATTCACGATGAAAAAGCTACAGTAAAAGTTGGAGATACTATCTCTGCTATTGAGTGTAGACCAATGTCAAAAAGAAAAACTTTTAGACTACTTGAAATTGTAAAACAGGGAGAAGAGTAATGATCCAAGGTTTTACAAGATTAACAGTTGCTGATAACTCTGGTGCAAAAGAAATTATGTGTATCAAAGTTCTTGGTGGATCTAAAAGAAGATATGCTTCAGTTGGTGACGTTATTGTTGCTTCTGTAAAAAAAGCTCTTCCAACTGGAAAAGTTAAAAAAGGTAAAGTAGTTAAAGCTGTTGTTGTTAGAACTCATAAAGAGATTCAAAGAGAAAATGGTTCTTTAATCAGATTTGATGACAATGCTGCTGTAATTATTGATGACAAAAAACAACCAATTGGTACACGTATTTTTGGACCTGTAGCTAGAGAGACTAGATACGCTGGGTTTATGAAAATTGTATCACTTGCTCCAGAGGTATGGTAATGGCAAACAAAAAATTTAATATCAAAAAAGGTGACCAAGTTATGGTTATCGCTGGTGATGACAAGGGAACAACAGCAACGGTTCTTAAAGTACTTACAAAACAAGATGCAGTAATTGTTGAGGGTTGTAAACTTGCTAAGAAAGCTGTTAAACCAAGTGAACAGAATAAAGATGGTGGTTTCGAAAATAAAGAGATGCCAATCCATATTTCTAATGTAAAAAAAGTAGAGGCTTAAGACTATGACTAGAATGAAGCAAAAGTACAATGACATTACACCTGCACTTCGTGAAGAGTGTGGGATTAAAAATGTAATGCAGACACCTAAGCTTGAGAAAATTATTATCTCTGTTGGTGCTGGTGAAGAAGGTAAGGATAACAAACTTATCGCAAACATGACAGATACAATCTCTTTAATTGCTGGTCAAAAAGCAGTAGTTGTAAATGCTAAAAAATCAGTTGCT
This sequence comes from uncultured Sulfurovum sp., assembly GCA_902727905.1. Taxonomy (GTDB): domain Bacteria; phylum Campylobacterota; class Campylobacteria; order Campylobacterales; family Sulfurovaceae; genus UBA1140. The sequence continues at coordinate 2,335 of CACVAR010000044.1, forward strand.
GGTTTTAAAGCTAGAGAGGGTGCACCTTCAGGAATTAGAGTAACTTTACGTGGTGATAACATGTATAACTTCTTTGATAAATTGGTTTCTATTGCCTTACCAAGAGTAAAAGATTTCCGTGGTACACCTAGAAAAGGTTTCGATGGACGTGGTAACTACAACTTCGGTCTTCAAGAGCAACTTATGTTCCCAGAAGTAGAATTTGATAGCATTATTAAAACTCATGGTATGAATATTACAGTTGTAACAAGTACTGAAAACGATAAAGAAGCATTCACTCTTTTAGAGAAACTTGGAATGCCTTTCGCTAAAGGAAAGAATTAATGGCTAAGAAATCAATGATTGCTAAACAGCAGAGACCTGCTAAGTTTAGTACAAGAGCATATACTAGATGTAGTATTTGTGGTAGACCTCACTCTGTATACAAAGACTTTGGTATTTGTAGAATTTGTTTAAGAAAAATGGCTAACGAGGGTTTAATCCCTGGTATGCGTAAATCAAGCTGGTAAGGAGAAGTAAAAGATGATGACAGATATAATTGCAGACTCTCTTACTCGAATAAGAAATGCTGCACAAAGAAGACTAGACGTAACGACGCTACTTCACTCAAAAACAATTGAGGCTACAGTTTCTATTTTAGTAGACAAGGGATACCTTGAGAGTTTTAAAGTAAAAGAAGATGGTAACAAGAAGACAATTAAAGTTGTACTTAAGTACGATGAGAATGGTCACAGTGTAATCAATGAAGTTAAGAAAATTTCTAAGCCTGGTAGACGTGTTTACCAAAGTGCAGCAGAAGTTAGATCTTTCAAAAATGGATACGGAACATTAGTAGTATCGACTAACAAGGGTGTAATTGCGAATGATGAAGCATTTAAACAGTCTGTTGGTGGTGAAGTTCTTTGTAGTATTTGGTAAGGAGTAGATATGTCAAGAGTAGGAAAAAAACCTGTAGCTGTTGCTAGTGGTATTGATGTATCTGTTGATGGTACTGCAATCGTTGCCAAAAAAGGTAAAGACGAAAAAAGATTAGAGACTCACGGTAGAGTTGAAATTTCTATTGATGGTGCTGAAGTAACATTTGGAAAAGTTGGAGAGTCAAAAGAGAGCGCAGCTTTCTGGGGAACTTATAGAGCTTTATTTGCAAACATTATTGAAGGTCTTGATAAAGGTTTCAAAAAATCTTTAGAGATTAATGGTGTTGGTTACAGAGCTGCTGTTCAAGGTAAAGTTCTTAACTTACAACTTGGTTTCTCTCATCCAATTGACTATGCTATTCCAGAAGGAATAGAGGTAACAGTTGAGAAAAACCTTATTCACCTTTCGGGTACAGACAAACAGACTATTGGTCAAGTTGCTGCTGAGATTAGAAGCTTTAGACCACCAGAGCCTTACAAAGGTAAAGGTGTTAAGTATACTGATGAAGTTATTGTCAGAAAAGCTGGAAAATCAGCAAGTTAATAGGAGCATAAGATGTTAAAAAGTATTCAAAAAAGAAAAAACAAACTTAGAATTCAACGTAAAAGAAGAGTAAGAGGTAAAATCTCTGGTTCAGAATCTCTTCCAAGAGTATCTATTTTTAAGTCAAACAAACATGTTTATGCTCAAGCGATTGATGATGTTGCTGGTGTAACACTTGCTTCTGCTGATGGTAGAAAGTTAGGTTTAAAAGCAAATCAAGAAGATGCTAAAAAAGTAGCTGCTGCAATGGCAGATGCTCTTAAAGCTAAAAATATTGAAAACGTTGTTTTCGATAGAAACGGTTATCTCTATCATGGTGTTGTTGCAGCTTTTGCAGATGCTCTTAGAGAAGCTGGAATCAAGTTTTAAGGAGAAGATGAATGTTAGCAGAAAATATCGATAGAGAAAAATTTGAAGAAAAAATTGTAAACATTGGTCGTGTTACTAAAGTTGTAAAGGGTGGTAGACGTTTTAGATTTACTGCACTTGTAGTTATTGGTGATAAAAATGGTACAATTGGTTATGGTACAGGTAAAGCGAAAGAAGTTCCAGATGCTATTAAAAAAGCAGTTGATGATGCTTTCAAATCTTTAGTACATGTTAATGTTAAGGGTACTACAATTGCTCATGACGTTCAACAAAAAACTGGTGCAAGCCGTATTATCTTAAGACCAGCATCTGAAGGTACAGGAACAATCGCCGGTGGTGCGATGAGACCAGTACTTGAGCTTGCAGGTATTCAAGATGTTATTGCAAAGTCTTTAGGTTCTAACAATCCTAACAACCTAGTAAGAGCAACAATTGATGCTCTTGTAAAAGTTAAGAAATAAGGAAGTAGATATGGCATTACATAATTTACAACCAGCTCCAGGTTCAACACGTAACAGAAAACGTGTTGGTCGTGGACAAGGTTCAGGAAATGGTAAGACAGCTGGACGTGGTAACAAAGGTCAAAAAGCTAGATCTGGTTACTCAGCAAAAAGAGGTTTCGAAGGTGGTCAAATGCCACTTTACAGAAGACTTCCAAAAATTGGTTTTACTTCGAGAGTAGTTAAACCTCATTCAATTAACGTTGATAAAAATAAAGCGATTGCAGAGCTTGCTGAAATTACTATGGAGACTATTGGGTCTGTATACAAACTTCAAAAAACTGTAACAAAAGTAAAGCTTATTGGTGCAGGTGCTAAAGATTTAGCAGCTAAAATCAAAGATGAAGCTGTTACAACGAGTGGTAACTAACCATGAGTAATGCTTTAACTCAGAAAATACTGATTACTTTTGGATTTCTATTTGCCTACAGAGTTTTAGCATACGTACCAGTTCCTGGTGTTGACACTACCGTTATTGCCTCATTTTTTAATGGTCAAGGTGTAGGGGACATGATTAACATGTTCTCTGGTGGTGCTATTGAGCGTTTTTCAATTATCGCACTTGGAATTATGCCGTACATTACAGCCTCGATTGTAATGGAGCTAATGGCTGCTACTTTCCCTGCAATTGGTCAAATGAAAAAAGAGCGTGATGGAATGCAAAAATATATGCAAATCATTCGTTATGCAACCATTGTAATTACAATTGTTCAAGCATTTGGTATTTCTGTAGGATTACAAAATATGAATGGTGCCGTACTTATTGATCCAATGACATTCACAATTATTACCGTTGCTTCTATGTTAACTGGTACTATGTTACTTATGTGGATTGGTGAGCGTATTACACAGAGTGGTATTGGTAATGGTATTTCATTGATTATTTTTGCTGGTATTGTTTCAGGAATTCCTTCAGCTATTTCGAATACGATGACTTCAGTAAATACAGGGGCATTATCATTCTTAGCAGTATTGGCAATGGTAGTAATTATTTTCTTAACAATTTTTGTAATTATTTACATTGAGCTTGGTGAACGTAGAATTCCTATTTCTTATTCAAGAAAAACAATTATGCAAAATCAAGACAAAAGAGTAATGAACTATATTCCAATTAAAGTAAACCTTGCAGGTGTTATTCCTCCAATTTTTGCTTCAGCTGTTTTGATGTTCCCTCTTACTATGTTGGGAAGTTCAGATAATGAGTATGCGAAAATGGTAGCTGATGCTTTTGCACCAGGTGGAATGGCATTTAATGCTGCAACATTTGTGCTAGTAGTATTTTTTGCTTATTTCTATGCTTCTATTGTATTTAATGCAAAAGACATTGCTGATAATTTAAAACGTCAAGGTGGTTTTATACCTGGTGTACGTCCTGGTGAACATACTAAAGATTTCATTAATGAAGTTGCAAGTAGATTAACAGGCTCAGGTGCATTTTACTTGGCAATTATTTCTACAGCACCGTTTATTTTGATTAACTCAATTGGTGCAGCATTCTACTTTGGTGGGGTTGCTGTACTTATTATTGTTCAGGTTGCGCTTGATACAATGAGAAAGATTGAAGCTCAAATTTATATGAATAAATACGAAACATTAGGATCAGTAGGTCTATAATGGCAATTGCACTTCGTAAACCTGACGAATTGACCAAGCTAGCAATAGCTGGGTCAATTGTTGGTAAAACACTAAAATACCTCCGAGAAAATGTTACTGTTGGAATGACACTTAAAGAGATTGATGCTATGGGTGAAGCTTTCATTCGAAAGCATGGTGCTGAGCCATCATTCAAAGGTCTTTATGGTTTTACAGGTTCTGTTTGTACTTCACTTAATGAAGTTTGTATACATGGAACACCGACAGACCAAAAAGTTAAAGAAGGTGATATACTTGGATTGGATTTAGGTACTAAAATAGACGGTTACTTCGGTGATGCAGCTATTACTATGCCTATAGGTAAAATTTCTAAAGAAGATGAAGAACTTATTGCTTGTGCTAAAGATGCACTCTATCATGCGATAGAGAACATTGAAGTAGGTATGCGATTTAAAGAGTTGTCAGCACTTTTAGAGAATTTTATTTTAAAGCAAGGTTATGTACCTTTAAGAGACTTTTGTGGTCATGGGATTGGTAAGAAACCACATGAGGAACCAAATATTCCTAATTATGTGGATGGTAAACCAAATCAAGGTCCAAAAATTAAAAATGGTATGGTTTTCTGTTTAGAGCCAATGGTTTGTCAGCAGTCTGATCAACCTAAAATTCTGGAAGATAAATGGTCTGTAGTAAGTTATGATGGATTACGTTCATCTCATTACGAACATACCGTAGCAATTGTAGATGGTAGGGCTGTTATTTTAACAGATGCTGAACCCACTCACAATTTATAAACAATATCCAAGTATAAGAACAAACAGTACAAATTCAAAGGAGAATTAATGGCTAAAGACGACGTAATAGAAATTGATGGTAAAGTAGTTGAAGCTCTACCAAATGCAACTTTTAGAGTTGAACTTGATAACGGACATATTATTTTATGTCATATTGCTGGAAAAATGAGAATGCATTACATTAAAATTTTACCTGGTGATAAAGTAAAAGTTGAGTTAACACCATACAGCCTTGACAAAGGTCGTATTACTTTTAGATATAAATAGGCTACTATTTATATCTTTTTCTTGAACATCTGTTCAAGAAAATTAATCTAATGGGAAGATTAAAGTAAAAGTACTTCCTTTCTTAAGTTCTGATTCTAATGAAATATCAATTTTATTAGCTCGACAAATACCCATAACAATATCCAAGCCTATTCCAAAGCCTCCTGATCCCTTATTACTAACACGTTTATAACGTTTAAAAATCTTTTTTTGATCTTCTTTACTAATACCTAAACCTTGGTCTTTAATTTTTAAAATATTTTCTTGTAATGAAATGTCTATGGTTTTATTATTTTTAGAGTATTTAATGGCATTTGAAAGAAGATTATTAATGAGCTTTTGTATGCTGTTTTTATCCATATTAATTGTTAATGTATTAAGTTCAGCATTAATCGTGATATTTTTACTGGCAGCAATTTCTTGGAAATATTTTATAGATGAGTATACATGTTCAGCTAAGTCAAACTCTTCTTTAACTTCAACATCTAAGTCATTAAAAGCTAAATAAGCAATCGAGTTGTAAGTTTCTGAAATCATTTTTGAAGACATTAACATATGCTCTACCATCTCTTTATCATACTCTTTTTTTAAGTAGTTTGCTGACATCATAAGTGCTGTTACAGGGGTATTTAGTTCATGGGCAGAGTCTTTCATAAAACGGCTTAAAATATCAAAGTTGTCTTTTACTGGTTTCAGTAATAGACGACTTAAAAAATAACCTATAAAAGCAATAAATATTGTAGCGAGAAAAAGACTGAACCAAATAAACGTTTTAAGTTTTTCCATGGTTGTGGTCACTTCTGAGTCTTCAATGACAATATATTTGATACTATCAATGGCTTCATCTAACTCATTGATGTAAAATGCAGACTCTCTACCTCTGTAATTAATTTCTTCAAAATTTATTTCTTGAGTACTAAGTTTAGATTTTATAACCTCTTGATATTTGTCATAGAGTCCAACTTTCATAATTCTGTCATCATGAAAAAACTTAGATGTGTCATCTCCATTACCAATACTTGTTTCTACATGCATGGCGATGTTTTGCATACGAACATCACACATTCGATCTATAGACAAAAGTCGCTCATGGTAATAAAAGTAACCTATACTTCCTAACATTAAGATAGATGATGAGACATAAATGAGTAAAAAGCTAATCAAAGCTCGGCGTTCGTCATGATACAAGGCGATACCCCATTCCACGTATGGTTTCAATACTGTCTTTACCTATTAAGGCTCGTAAATTTCTAATATAGACGCGTAATGTTGCATCACTTGGCATAGTCTCATAAGTCCATAGGTTTTGTGTTAACTCTTCTTTTGAAACAGTTCTTGTTTTATTTGTTGCTAGATAGTTTAGAAGTTCAGATTCTTTTTTAGCAAGTGAAAATGTTTTATTCTCTTTTGTTATTTGATTATTTAAAGCATCAAACAATATCGCATTTCCCACTTCTATAAGTTGATTTTGTTCTATGTTAAAAGTACGTGTAATATTATCTATACGCATGTCTAATTCATCGAGTTCAAAAGGTTTTTTGATGTAATCGTTGCATCCATGGGTAAAAGCTTTTTTTAAATGTACGGTATCTTGATAAGCTGTTATCATAATAATGGGGGTAGTATCATTGTAAGATCGTAACTCTTTTATAAGATTAAGTCCAGTAACACCAGGTACATTTGAGTCAAAAATAAGTAAGTTGAATTTTTCGTCTTCTACTTTTTCCAGTGCTGTATCACCATCATAAACAGA
>CACVAR010000045.1 GCA_902727905.1 uncultured Sulfurovum sp.
GTCAGCCAAAATACACTGTTACATGCAGTGACAAAAATGCTTCTGAACTTTCAGGAATAGGAAAAACCGGGCATATCATAAATAACAAAGTTAATGAAGATAAAACATCTAAGATAGATTGGTAACACCAAAAGCATGTAGTATATTTTTAAATGTTAAAATTTATTTTTAAATATTTACATAAATATTAAATAATATTATTATATTTTTATTTTAAACTTTAATTAAGTATATATCTAATATCCTATTATTAATTATAATTTAATACTAGGATTTAATTATGGATTTAATAAGAATTTTATTGATTTTCATTGTAACGTTTTTAAACATTGCTTACGCAGCTACAGTCAATGGAACGACATACAAAATAGATAAAGTAAAGTATACTATCAATGGAAACTCCTATACACAAACTTCTTCAGGTACAGCCCCCACCTCAATTGATGATGCTACGCCTGTGTATATTAAAGAAGTTATCTTGGACAACGGGACGGTTCTTGACAATTTTGCTATTAATGATATTTCAGTCACACTTCACTCTGACTTTTTAAATCTTAATGATTCAAGTAGAAGTATTATTTATAATAATAATAAACTAAGTGCAAACAATGCTAATGCTGAAAGTGCTCTTAATACAACCAATATCAAAGATTATCTTGTAAATGATGATGATAACAATGAACGATTAATTATGGATATTCAATATAATGGCTATCATTTTACAGCTTCTAATTATATTTTTTATCATGAACGACATGGAAATAACAGTTTTAAAATTCAAGCACTTGATAAAAATGGTAACCCAACAGGTAATATACTTATCTTTCCAAAAACTGACAGTCTTCCTAATGGATGGGATCCAGGTTTTCGAATAGGTGGACCTCTTTCTTCAGATCAACATCCATGGATGGGTGTTATTAAAGCTGATCAATTTGGTGTTTCTAAAATTTATGGTTTAAGACAATGGGCAACGGGTGCTGATTTAAAGTTTTATGTTTTGGGAGAAGAATCTTTTGGAGAAGAACCAACAATGTCTATTGCCAATGAGACAATCACAGAAGGAGATTCAGGAACTCAGAATCTAAACTTTACAGTTTCATTAGATAAGGCAACAACTGGTTCTCTAACATTTGACTATCAAGTATTTGCAGGTAGTAATGTTGATTCTACTCTAAATGCAACAACACCTAGTGATTACACTAGCACTGGTACTGTTGTGCCAGCAAGTTTTAATATAAACTCACAGACATATACCATATCAATTCCTATTAATGGAGATACTAAAATTGAAGAAGATGAAACCTTTACTATTGTCTTTTCAAATGTTCAAGGTGCTACAATCGCTAACAATACAGCTACTGGTACTATCCTTAATGATGATTCATCAACTGAGCTAAAAAGTTGTGGACTTGTAGCAACTTCTATCATGCCATCAGGAAACAGAAATGATTCAGGTAATGGTGCTTCAGTCGTAGCTTTTGACTATAGTGAAAGAGGAACCATAAACGACATACCAGCACCTATGGAATTAGCTTCTGCTAAAGAAGTAGGAACAGTATGGGGTAAAGCTTATAATGGCTCCACTAAAAAACTTTATGCTTCTTCTTTTCTTAGAAGACATGCCGATTTATCTCCTGATGGACTGGGTGCTATTTATGAAATAGATGTAAACACAAAAACACCTACACTTTGGATGAATCTAAATAGTAAAACTCATTTAGGTTCTTCTGC
>CACVAR010000046.1 GCA_902727905.1 uncultured Sulfurovum sp.
CTTCTATCAGTTTCATACACTCATGATGTTCAAGTGGACATGTTCGTTTCATACACGGAGCACATTCCATTTCTCTTTTAACTATTCTTCCTTGTGGATTCATCCATTGCGAAGTCTCTTTGTCTTTGGTTGGACCAAAGATGGCAACGGTTGGTACTTTAAAGGCTGCTGCCACATGCATCGGACCACTGTCACCTGTGATGAAAAGCTTTAAGCCTCCAATCTTTTCACATAATTCTCTAATACTGGTCTTTCCTGCAATATTTTGGTAGTTTGTAATATTTGCTTTTATGAGTTCTTTTTCAATGTCTTCAGCCATGTCTACTTCTGCTGGACCTCCAAAAATAATAATCTTATATTGTTTACTTAATTCAGTTGCTACTTTAGCAAACTTTTCAGGATACCAACGTTTAGCAGAACCATAGGATGCACCTGGATTAATACCTAAGGTAGGCTTTTCATAATTAAACGGCTTAAAACAGATTTTTAAATCTTGGGCTTTACTATCTAGTTTAAAAGTTTTATTCACAAAGTCATTGTATCGAATGGCTTGATGGATGATTTCTTTGGTATAACGTCGGTAATAACCTTTAATAGTTGCTTGTGTCAACCAAATAAAAAGCCGTGAAAAAAAGGTACGTCTAAAAGTAATGGCTACATCAAATTTATCAAGTGCTTTAGCTTGTTGATAAATCCATTTTAATCGTGAAGAAGCTTTTTTACTTTCATCTAAAATAACTCTTTCTACATTGGGATGTTCTTTAAAAATCGCTGTTGAAACAAAAGCACCAAAGATAGTGATTTTGACATTGGGGTAGGTGTTAATAATATTTTCTATAGCAGGAGTAGTCATAACACAGTCACCTAACCATGTTGGGACTTCTATGAGTATGTTATTCATGATTGGTTCTTTCCTCATCTTCATCAAATAATATATGGCAAGTTCCCATCTCTTCATAAGAGAACTGATTTTGGTACATCCATTCTTTAAAGTCATAGAAAGCTTTTGTTTTACGAATTTTCCCATTTCTATTATCAATAAGTCCATAACCAGGTGCGATGAGTTGATGCCAAAAAATCTTTTCTATTTTCTTAGTTTTTAATGCTATTTCAAAATATTCATTCATGTATTGAGCATAGCGTTCTTCACTAACACACTCTCTTTCAGAAGTTGGAGCATAAGGTGCTGTTCCACTTAAGGGCCAGTTAACTTCTGTGATGTAGATATTATTTTCTGATTTTGAGGAGCTTTTGACAATACTGTCTAAAAACTCTATTTTGTTTTTAAAATTAAAGATACCCATTTGTGTAGAGTAGGGGCTACCACGTCGGTCAACATAAAGTAGGGTAGAAAATTTATCGTAATGTACTTTATAGTTATTAAATAGAGTACGAATGCTAAAATGGTACTCAAAATCTATTACTGATGAACCAATGAGTTTGATATTTGGAAACTGCTTATCACGTACTTTTTGAATGCTTTCATAAAAAGCTAAATACTCTTCCATGGAGACAAAAGACCATTTAATACGGTTAATGGCATTGCCAATTTGAAATTCATTGGCTATGCCTTGAAACTTTTCAAAAATAATAGTTACGTTTTCTTTTAATAGTTCATGATTTTCAATATGTTCACGATCTTGAATAATGGTGATGAGTAGCTCTTTGTCTTCTCCAAAGCCTTTGGCAAAATTTAGATAATCATCTATATTGTCCATGTCATTTAAA
>CACVAR010000047.1 GCA_902727905.1 uncultured Sulfurovum sp.
TTTTTTTTGGTTACTTTTATTTCTTTCGTAGTGAAACAAAGAAAAAAAAGTAACAGAAGAACCCAATAAACAATTACAATACAAAAAAGTTAAAGAAAAAATAAAAGAAAGTAGTTAAAGAAGAAGAAGAGGGATTTTCACCCTCAAAGAAGAAAATCTTAGTGAAGATCAGCGTTAAGTTTGATTTCTCTTGTACTTCTTCTTACAACTATTTCACCTGTTGTAGAGTCTTGTCTAAAGTGAAGACCATCTAAACCTTGAAGTGCATCTGCTCTCCATGTTGTTTTAGCTTCTAAATTAATCCCTGGATTTGCTTCATTAATTAATACTAATTGCTCAGGAGCTATTTTTACTTTTGTTCCAGCGAATATAGCAAGTCCACCATCTATAATACAAGCATCACCTAAAGGAATACCACATGTTGAGTTTGCTCCAAGAAGTGTGTTTTCACCGATAGAGATTGGATTACCATCTGTTCCAGAAAGAACACCTAAGATACTTGCTCCTCCACCAACATCTGAACCAGCACCAACAATAGCAGAAGAGGAAATACGACCCTCAACCATAACAGCACCAAGCGTTCCAGCATTAAAGTTAATGTAAGAAGCACCTGGCATTACAGTTGTTCCAGCTGCAAGTTGTGCACCCATTCTAACTTTTGAAGATTCTAAAATTCTTGTATTATCAGCAGGGATAACATGTTGTAAGAATCTTGGGAACTTGTCTACTGAATCAACTGTTGGGTAAATACCATTTAATTTCATCTCTATTTCGTTGTCTCTTAAGTATTCTAATTCATAAGGTGTTCTTCCAACCCATGCCACGTTAGAAAGAATTCCAAATGCACCATTTAAATTAACTGTTCTAAGTTCTGCTTTTCCTTGAGAAAGTGCATAAAGCTTTAAATAAACAGACTCTACACTCTGAGAATTTGCATCTTCAAACATAAAAACAATTCTAAAGTCTTTAGCCAAGTCATCCATATTTGACAATGCCTTAATAACTTGAATATTTCTATGTACATCACTCACTGCCTCATCTGCATAAACAGCAAAAGCATTCATTGCATTCTGAACAAACTCTTCGTTAATTGTAGCAGTAAATTCAGACCCAGAAAAGTCAACTTTACAACCAGATTCTTCAAGTGCCTTTACATAAACAGCTGCTGAACCAAAATTTTCATTCCAGTTAATTAATCCAAAACTTGCTTGTAAAATCTTATCTGCATTTTTTTGACCTCTATCAACTCTAGCGATACCAAAAGCCATTGCTTTTTTATATCCATCTTGTGCTTCAATCTCTGTTACTAATGCTTTAAATTCTTCTGCTGTGTTTGTTGTTGCTATTGCCATGTGTGTATTACCTTTTAATCACGAAATTATAATTTTCGTGATTATAGCTAATTTGGCTTAGGGAAGGAAAGGTATTTTAGACTAAAACTATTGCCATTGGAGGCAAGAAAACATTTTATGTTTACATTCTGCACCACTTGTACATGATGCTTTGCCATTCGCTAAACGGGTACAAACATTACAACCATCTGACCACATAGCACAAGAGGTAGGGATGTCTGCTCCTATACTCTTAACTACTTTAAGCTCTTCAACAATTGTTTCATTTTTAGGTACTACACTTTTTACTTGGTTCTTTACCTCCGTCACGTTAGCAACTTCTACCACTTCAACTTTAGTTTCAGGGGCTTTCTTAACTTCTGGACTTTTATC
>CACVAR010000048.1 GCA_902727905.1 uncultured Sulfurovum sp.
GCATTGGTGGAAGGGGGTTATGGAGAAGTTGTTAATTTGTTTCAAAGCCTTTTAAAAAGCTATGCGTATGGCGATATTTTACTGTTAGCACCCACATGGTACACCATCAATGCAATTAAAAAAGAGATGCCTCATGAAGTTCAAAAAAATATCAGTTCCAGTAAAGATCTTGTTTTAAATAAATCTATTTTTACCACTTATCACTCTTCCAAAGGCATTGAAGCCAAAGTTGCCATTGTGGTTGACTTTGAAAAAATAGAAGATAGAAAGCTTATTTATGTTGCTGCTACACGGGCATCGCATAAACTTTTTTTACATACAAAAAATATTCATAAAAGCCTTATTAAAGAAGAGCTTTATGAAGTATTAGAAAAGAATCTAGCCTTAGTAGGATAGACAAAGGAATTCAAGGAGCTTTAGTCTACAAATTAAAAGGAGATTAAGGTTATGCATATATAATCCAAAAAAATGAGTCCATCAAAGTGAGTATATATGCCAAACAGTGAATTAAAAGCAGAAGCCTTAGAGCTTTTTAATGCCAAAGAGTATGAAAAGTCATTAGAGTTATATCAATACCTTGCGAGTCAAGGAGATTTACCTTCACTCTCTACGATTGGATATTTTTATCATAATGGTTTAGGGGTTGAACAGAGTTATGCTAAAGCCATTGAGTATTATGAAAAAGCTTCTGAAGCTGGAGAACATTCCTCTTCTTATAACCTTGGTCTTCTTTATTTAAGAGGGTTGGGTGTTGCTAAAGATTCAACAAAAGCACATGAATATTATTTAAAAGCAGCCATTAAAGGTATGCCTCAAGCTCAATTTGATGTGGCACTTATGTTTGAAGAAGGTGAAGGCTGTGTACGAAATTATTCAGAAGCAGCTTTTTGGTATGAAGAAGCAGCCAAACGTGGTAATGCTGAAGCGTTTAATAACTTAGGTGTGCTTTTTAAAGAGGGTACAGGGGTTGAACAGAGTTATAAAAAAGCGTATATTTTATTTAAACAATCAGCCACACGAAATTCACCCGAAGGACAGTTTAATCTTGGTGCAATGTATGGACAAGGTTTTGGTTGTGATGAAGATCAAGAGAAAGCCTTAGAGTGGTGTCGTAAGGCTTCATTCCAAGGGCATCAAAAAGCAAAAGATATTATGTACCGTTTACAGCAAGATGGACAAATAGTATTTTAATTTACTAAAATGATTTAAGGATACAGAGTGATAATTAGAAAACTATTTAAATTTGAAAATGCCCACATTGTTAGAGGCTGCTCTACTCAACGTTGTTCTCAAAATGTACATGGGCACTCTTATAAAGTAGAAGTTCTTCTTGAATCAAACTATTTAGATAATGGACAGATGATTTATGACTTTGGATTAATGAAGCAGACGATTAAAGATCTTTTAGAAGCTTTTGATCATTCCATAACACTATGGTCAGGTGATGAAAGTGTTTATATAGAAGACATGAAAAAGCACTCAGCACGTTGGGTTCAACTCCCAGTTTCTCCTTCAGCTGAACAATTTTCAAGAGTCATTTACTTAATGGTGGAACGTGTTTTAGCCTGTACAGGCATGGTAAATGGTGAACGTGAAGTAAAACTTCAAAGTATTATAGTCCATGAGACAGAGACAGGCTATGCACAAGGTTTTAAAGAAGATGCCTATAGTAAGTTTATGGGAAGCATAAGTTTAGCAGATATAAAGTTCTCTGAACAAGTGAAAAGTGAATGGAAAAACCCTAAATTATGGGATTTTCTCTTAGCAAATCAATTAATGGTAAATCCAAAAAAAGTATAGTATAATTTTGCATATTAAATCTAAGGACATATAAAATGAAAAAACTAACAGTTTTATCAATGATAGCAGCAGCATTACTTTTAACAGCATGTGGAGATTCAGCTACAGGTGCAGAAGCTAAAGCAGCAACAGAAACAAAAACGGAAGTAGCAGCACCAATGAAGTGTGAAGCAGGGAAATGTGGTGAAGGTAAATGTGGTGGTGACAAAAAGTCAGCAGCTACAGAAGCTAAAGAAGCTGCAAGTACAGCAGTAGAAAAAGCTACAGAAGCAGTTAAAGAGACAGCTTCAGAAGCAACAGAAGCAGTAAAAGAAAAAGCATCTTCAGCAGTTGACTCAGTTAAAGAGACAGCTACTTCGGCAGTAGATTCAGTAAAATCAGCAGCAGCTTCAGCTACAGCAGCAGTAACAGCAGCAGTAGATACAGGTGCAGGTAAAGCACTTTATGCTAAATGTGCTGGTTGTCATGGAGCTGATGGTAAAACTAAAGCTATGGGTAAAGCAGCACCAGTTGCTGGTCAATCTGCAGCAGATTTAGAAGCTAAACTTGCTGGTTACAAAGCTGGTACAGTTAATGCAGTTGGTATGGGTATGTTAATGAAAGGTCAAGTTGCTTCTATGAGTGACGAAGACATTAAAGCAGTATCTGCTTATATGGCTGGTCTTTAATAGCTACTTCAACTAAGAATTACTCTTAGTTTTTTGTGGGCTTGAAGAAGCCCACATTAACTTACAAAAAAATCCTCTTTCTTATCACTTCCAAAATTTAACTTTATACCAATCATTTTTATCTCTTTACCCTTTTTTAAGTGCTCAAGCTCTTTTGTTGTAACGATTAACCCATCTGCCATATCCAGTGGCGCAACCATTCCTGGTTTTTGACCTTTAATAACTTCAAAAGCATTACCATCCCAAGTTCCTAAGAGAACAGCATTCTTTCCTACTCTAAATTTATGTTCAGATTTCATTTTTGTTGTAATGAGACCATGATAAAAACTTTGAGTTCCAGAAAGTTTAGCAATGGTAGGTTTAACAAACATTTCAAAGTTAACCATGGCTGCCAATGGATTTCCTGGTAAGTTAATAACAAAACAGTCACCCAGTTTTCCAAAGTTAGTTGGACGACCAGGTTTAATGTCTATACCAGAAAAATAAGTAGACATGCCAAGTTCTCTAAAGGCCTCTTTAGTAAAGTCTTTATCTCCGACCGAAACACCACCAGAAGTTAAGATAAGATCAGCATCTTTAGCATTTTTGACAGCATTTTTGAGTGATTCCATACTGTCTCCAGCTGAAGAGATATAAGAGACATCACAGCCAAGTTCTTTAGCACGTGCTGCAAACATTGGAGCATTAGAGTTGTAGAGTTGATGTCCTTCTATTTTTTCATAGTGTGCTTTTAGCTCTTCCCCTGTAGAGAAAATGACAACTTTTGGTTTTCTATAAACTTCAATGTGAGTAATGCCTTGAGAACTGAGTAGGGCAAGGGTATAAGCTGTTACTTTGGTTTTGGCTTTTAAGAAGGTAGTTCCAGACTGAATATCTTCACCTTTAAAACGAATGAAGTTGTCTTTTTTAATATCAGATGGTAGAACGATGCCTTTATTTGTTGTTTTAACATGCTCAATAGCCACAATGGCTTCACAGCTACTAGAAGTAGGCGCACCCGTCATAATTTTCACAACTTCACCTTCACTAAAAACATCTTCTGCTTTATCTCCAGCATAGGTAACTTCTTTAATGTTTACTTCTTTTCCAGCATCAGCAACCTTAACTGCATAGCCATCCATAGCAGAGTTATTAAAACGAGGTAAGTCAAATCTTGCTTTATAATCTTTCGCAACAATGGATCCTAATGTCTCTTCAATTGCCAATATATGGGTACTTTTTACATTCACTTCAGCGTAAATAGTCTCTAAAGCTTCTTCAATAGATATAGTCATTTTCGACCTTTTTATAGTATGGCAAAAGTATAACAAATTAGGATATAATCCGATTTTAATAATAATCAATTTTGGAGAACAGTATGTTAGAAACAATGTTATCGACACACAGCGCTTTAAACTATATTTTTATAGTTTTTATAGTTTTAGGATTTTTAGTACCAGTGATGGCAAAAGAGCCTTTAGGATTTAAGAAGGCAAGTTTTATTTATACCATGATTTTTCAAGCCATTATTACGATGATTGCTTTTTCAGGTATTGTTGCTTTGGTTTCAGGTGATATGCCTTTTAATATGCCAGTTATTGCGATGATTGCTGTTTTTGCTGCTATGATGGGAATAGAGATTTCAAAGCATAAGCGTATTAAAAAAGGCAATACAAATGATGAAGCAACGTTTGCAATGTTACGTGCAGGTTTTACAAAAGCAACTGTTTTAAATCTAATTATTATAGTAGGTTTCACTGTTTTTATGATTGCTCAATCTAAAGGTATTTAGGTAAAACGTGTGCAATACCTTTTTTTAGAACAGGCAGGTGAACATCAGTTAACCTTAGAAGGTGGTGAACATCGTTATATCTTTAAAGTGCGTCGTCATCGTGAGGGTGAGATTATTGCGTTACGTAATCTTAGAGATGCCTCTATTTACTTCTATGAAATTGTCTCTTTAACAAAAAAAGAGGCAATGCTTGTATTAGAAAAATCAGAAATATTATCTGTTGTTGTCCAGAAAAAGTTGCATTTAGCATGGTGTGTTATTGACCCTAAAAGTGTAGAAAAAGTTCTACCTTCTTTAAATGAGATAGGCGTAGAGGCTATTACTTTTATTTATTGTAACCGTTCTCAAAAAAGTTTTACATTAGATTTTAAAAGATTGGAGAAAATCTTACTAAACTCTTCTCAACAATCTGGACGTTCTTCGCTGATGAAGCTTTCTTTAGGAGATTCTTTGGAAGATTTTTTAGAAGAGTATCCTCAAACCGTTATGTTGAACTTTTCAGAGCAAATGTTAACTGCTTCTTCAGATGTTTCCACCGTAGCCATAGGTTGCGAAGGTGGGTTTACCAATGAAGAAGTAGCGCTTTTTAAATCAGAGAATATTATGGGTTTAGAGACACCTCTTATCTTAAAGAGTGAAACAGCTGTTTGTGCTGTGGCTTCTAAGATTTTGCTTTAGAAGCACACTTTTTAGATAAAATAAAGCTTTTATAGCTTACAATGTGTATATACACATAAAAAGGTGATGCATTATGGAAGCTCAATACGATGTGGCAAAGAATTGTCTTTTTTCAAAAACACGGACAGTTTCACGTTACATAACAAATCTTTACACGGATGGATTAAAAGAGGTAGGGTTGACACCTGTACAGTACTCTATGTTAACAGCCATTCAAGTTTTAGAAGAAGCGAATATTAATGGTCTTGCTTCTGCTTTGAAGATGGATAGAACAACCATTAATCGTAATTTAAAGCCTCTTGTTCGTGATGGATTGGTGTTTATAAATGAGAGTATTGATAGACGTGAACGGTTGATTTCTATAACCAAAGAGGGTATAGAACTTTACCAAAAAGGGTATGCCAGTTGGCAAAAAGCACAGTCTGATTTTAAAGATATCTTGGGTGAGGAGAAGAGAGATGAAATGACTAAGTTACTTGATGAGGTTATTGCAGTTATAGGCAAAAAGTGAAGCCTATTTTTTTGAATATAAATGTGTATATACACTTAAATAAGGAGATGAAATGAGAAAACTATTATTGTTAATAAGTTTATTATTTGTATTGATTGGTTGTACAGATAAAACCCGTCTAGTTAGTACTAATGAACCAAAGTTCGAGGTAAATAAAAAACTATACCCTTTTAAATCAAACTACTTAACGTTAGAAAGTGGAGCAAAAATCCATTATGTAGATGAAGGAGAGGGTGAAGTTTTGTTATTACTCCATGGTAATCCAACTTGGTCATTTTTATACAGAGATATGATAGCCGAGTTAAAAAATGATTTTCGTGTTATAGCTCCTGATTATGCTGGTTTTGGTTTATCAATAGCATCAAAAGATTTTGGATTTAAAGCTGACGAACATGCCAAGTTAATGAATGAGTTTGTAGAGAAGATGGATTTAAATAATACTACCATTATGGTTCAAGACTGGGGTGGACCAATTGGTTTTGATATTGCAATTAATCAGCCTGAACGAATTAAAGCATTTGTTATCGGTAATACTTGGGCATGGGAGTTGGAACGTGTAGGTCATAAAGCTTTTTCTACACTGTTTGGTGGCTATGTAGGACAGTTCATTTCATGGTTAAACAATGGGGTAGTAGGTTTTTTTATGAGTCAAGGGGTAGAGCATGAACTTAGTGATGAAGTTTTAGCAATGTATGATGCTCCGTTTAAAAGTAGAAGTCATCGAAAGCAGACACATGTTTTTCCTGCACAGCTTTGGGATGCTGATGAATTTTTAAAAAGCGTTTATGAAGGTTTGGAAACCATTGCTGATAAACCTGCTCTTATAGTTTGGGGAACAGAAGATTTTGCGTTTCAAGAGCCTGAACGAGAGCGATTTGAAGAGACTTTTAAAAATCATAAAACTGTTTTACTAGAAGAGGCTGGACATTTTATTCAAGAAGATGCACCTAAGGAGATTAGTACAGCCATTAAAGTTTGGTACCCAACAATAGAGTAGTATGAGAGATAGGCTTGTAAAGGCTATCTCATTTAGTTTAATCCATAAATAGAGACCACTCTAAGCCCCTCATCGGTTAGTTTTACTTTCATAAATCCTTTACTTTTTCCTTTACGTTTTAAGCCTTGTTTATTTGAGATAGTCCACTTTGTTATGGTTTGAAGATGTACATACTCTTGTTTATTATGTATATATTGTTTTAAAATTTTGAAATCTTCTATGGTGAACTCTCTGTAAACCCATTTTTTATTATATTTTAATTTGTCTTTTTTAACTACATCTTGATTTATATGGTTGAATTTAAAGTATTTCTCAATTTTTGTGTCATAAAAACTTAGAACTTCATCAATCGAACCATTTGATGAGGAGTTGATGAAGGCATCTAAAAATGTTTTGATTTCTGTTTCCGAAAGGCTTGTTTGGTTTACTTCTAAATTGGGGATTGCAGTGTTATTGTTATCACTTTTTTCTTCTACTCTTTTTGCTTTTACCATACTTGTTGTTAGATTTTCTTCATGACTTACGTTATTCTCTTCAACTAAATTATCTACAACGGTTTGTAACGGTGTTTTAGTAGGTACGGTAGAAATATTATTCTCTATAGAAGTTTTATTTACTTCTAGTGTTAAACTTTTTTCTTTAACTAAGGGAGTAGGAGGAGTAGCTGTTATCTGGCTATTATCTTTGTTTATATTATTTTTCTCTATATTGTCTTCTTCTGTTTTCAGAACTTTCACTTCTTTTTGAATATTTTGTGTATGGTCACGAAGTTCAATTCTAGGTTTTAAATCATTATCATTGAATATTTCTGTTTTAGTATAGTTTTTATAAGCCATATATCCTAAATAAGCAAGTAACAATACTAATCCAAGAGCTAGGAGATATTTTAAGCTATTTATATAATTAGAGGTTTTTAAAACCTTTTCTGTAGAAAGTGTTTCTGTTTCAAACTCAAGATAATCTGACATTTTTGCATCAGTTGAGTATTCCATAATAGTATAGATGGTATTATTTTCTTCAAAAAAACCAAATGTTTTTAATTCAGTAGGTTGATGATTTTTTACTTTATTGACTTTAGAAATAATTGCTTGTTTTTGTTTGTAAAAGACACCCTGTGCTTGGGATTGAATAATGACAATATTATCTTCTCTTGAACAGAAAGTTTCAAAGAAAAGTTCTTTGAGAACAAATAAACTTTCAGTTCTGTTAGTATCACGAACCAAATATAAAATCTCAAAAGCATCTTTAGCCAGGATGTCTAAAATGATATAATGTTCGCCTATTACATCATTGATTGATAAATAATTAGTAGTTTTCATATGAATAGAGACCCTTTTTAAAATATATTATAGCTAAAAGGCAAATAATCTAAATAATAGAGACAAATCGCTAAAATACTTTAATTTTAAATTAAGGTATTAAGCCATGATATTCACCCTTTTAGCGTTATTAACTATTTTATTTATTGCCATTGAACTACAAAAATATTTTAAAATTCCTTCCCCTATCTCTTTGATTACCCTTAGTTATGGTTTTTACTATCTGTTCCCAGAGATGATTCTTTTCTCAGATGAGACTTTTGCTGATTTGGTTTTGTTTTTAATTCCGATTCTAATAGCTGCTGATGCTTTACAGTTAAAACTTGAAGACTTGAGAAAAAATGCTTTGAGTCTTATTTATGTAGCAGCTTTTTCCGTAGCCATTTCGATTACCTTTGGAATTATCGCTGCCAATACTTTCTTTCTAGAATATGCCCTTTCGACAGGCGCAATCATTGCTTTATTTGCTATGGTACTAGCAACTGACCCAGTTTCAGTTGTTTCGGTTTTTTCATCATTTAATGTTCCTCATAAATTGGCTATTTTGGCTGAAGGTGAGTCATTGTTTAACGATGCTACAGCGTTAATCATATTTATGTTCATTGCCATACCAATGATAAATGGTGTTGAAATAGGAGCCGTAGACATAGTGCTTGTTTCTGCTAAAGTTATCTTTTTCTCTGTTCTTATTGGATTGTTTGTAGGCTATATGGGCGTTTTACTTATGCGTTTAACTTCAGATGCAATGAGTGAATTAGTACTTATTTTACTTACAGCATATGGAGCATTTGAAATAGCAGAAATTTTCCATTTTGCTGGACTTTTAGCTGTTATTGTAGCCATTATTACGCTCAATACCACTACGCAAAAATCTTTTGATAAAAAAGAACGTCAAGTTAAAAAAGCTACCAACATTGTTAATCGTGCAAATAGAAGTAAAAAGATTTTTTCCACACGCTTTATCAGTCGTATTACACGTAAGTTATCAAGCGATGTAAGTAGTATAGAAAGACATAAACAAAACTTGAATTATATGGCTGTGTTAGCACTGCTTGCTAATACATTCTTGTTTATGTCCATGGCAAGTATTGTTAACCTGAGTGCTTTGTTAGAGTACAAAACAGAAATACTGCTTATGTTTTTAATCACTACGGTTATTCGAGCTTTTATGATGGGAACATTTGGAATTGTTTCTAACTTGACTCAAAAAATGACAGATATTGGTGTACGTTGGTGGTCAGTATTGCTTTTTGCAGGAATTAAAGG